>URDV01000034.1 GCA_900546605.1 uncultured Prevotella sp. | reverse complement strand
AACTCGCGACCCCAACCTTGGCAAGGTTGTGCTCTACCAACTGAGCTATTTCCGCATTAACTAAATCTTTACAAGTGAAGAGGAGGAGACTCGAACTCCCACGACACAATTGTCACTACCCCCTCAAAGTAGCGCGTCTACCAATTCCGCCACCTCTCCAAGATGTTTCAGTATCTAATATGTTTCGCTCGAAGAAGTTATCCTGCAATGGAAGACATGCTTCGATTGTTTTATAGAGCGGAAAACGAGACTCGAACTCGCGACCCCAACCTTGGCAAGGTTGTGCTCTACCAACTGAGCTATTTCCGCGTTGCACTTGCACGATAGTGTTTTATCGTTTTTGCGAGTGCAAAGGTATGGCTTTTATTTTAAACTACCAAATTATTCTTGAACTTTTTTATCAGAAAATGCATAAGCAGCTACATTAGCGAAGCCTACTAAGGGTACAATAAAAGCCACAGACATGCTGCTGGCATCAGCTACAAGTCCCATAAAAAGAGGACCAATGGCACCACCCACGGGGGTCATCATGAGTAGTGATGAAGCGCGTTTTGTGAGCGGACCGAGGCCGCGCAATGAAAGTGCAAAAATGGTGGGGAACATAATGCTTTCGAACACATAGATAAGTACTAAAGCCCCAAATGAGAAGGTGCCTAAGTCGAGTACTACAATGAGTGTGGTGAGGAAGGTGCCTAATGCACAGATGCGCAACACCTTTTCGCTGTCGATGTGTTGCATGATAATGCTACCTAACACGCGGCCCAACATAAATAACGATAGTCCTCCGAATGACAATGCCACGCTTGCATCGCGAGCATCCATCAGTCCGCTATCACTCACATAGTTAATAAAGAAACTATTAATTGAAATCTCAGAAACTTCATAACTCAACAAGGCAAACACACCAAACATGAATGCCTTGTTTTTAAACAATGAACGGAGTGTGTGATGTTGGGCTTTGTTGTGAATAGTGTGTTCTGTGTTGGTAGTTTTAATTTCGGGCAACTTTACGCGTGTAAACACCAGTGCTACGAGCAATGCCATTATGCCCATAACAATATAAGGTAAGGCAATGCGTTCGCTTCCGCCATTAGAGAATAAGAGTAAACCACCCAACAAAGGACCGCAGATGCAGCCTAAGCCATTGAGCGATTGTGCTAAGTTGAGACGTGAAGCTGCGGTTTCAACATCGCCTAGTTCGGTGACATAGGGGTTGGCCGCTGTTTCAAGAAACACCAGTCCACAAGCAATGACAAATAGTGAACCTAAAAAGAACTCAAACGACATGATTTGTGCGCCAGGCCAAAAGAGTAAAGCTCCGATGCCGTAAAGTATGAGTCCGATAACTACGCCTATACGATAGCCACGTCGGTCAGTAATAAGGCCTGCGGGAATGGCCATAACAAAGTATCCCAAATAAAACATTACTTGCACCATGGATGAATGTGCATGGTTCATGCCTGGGATAACTAACTGAAAGTGCTTATTGAGTACATCGAGAATGGAATGTGCGGCTCCCCACAGAAAAAATAAGGAGGTGATGAGTACAAAGGGCAGTATATACTGTCGTTTAACTAATGCTTTCAAAACTTTTAAGGGTTGGGTTGTTAAGGGTTGGTTATGTGTGGAAATGACTTTCCCCTATTAACGAAGTCGTCTAAACTTTTCTGACGAAGATTATATTTAAACTTTTACCTCTTCTACATTTAATCTTTACCTTTCTTATTGACCGTTTTTTGACATCTCATCGGTCGTGTAGCTCGCTACACTCCCTCTTCAATGCCAAAGATAGTGCAAACCGAATGCAAAAAGCCAAGCTTGCTTGAGATTTTTGCTGAGGTGCAGCCTATCTTATACAAAAGTCGCTTCATAAATAAAGGCAAATCTTAAACTTCATAAAAGTTTAGACGACTTCAATGTACTTTTAGGGTAAATATATTTCAGAACATTTTATTCATAATGTTCAAACAAAAAGTCGTTATAAGGATACTTTTGCACGTGCAACTGCTTGACGCGACTATAAAGTAACTGTTTTAACTCGTCAATGTTTTGTCGTTCACGAGCCGAAATGAAGATGCAGTCATCACCCATCTTGGCCATCCACGTTTGCTTCAGTTCGTCAAGTGATACATTCTCTTTAGTAGCAGGTGTCAAATCGTCAGGATCCTTTTCAGTCCAAGTGTAGGCATCCATTTTGTTAAAGATGATGATTTGTGGCTTTTCAGCGCACCCCAAGTCTTGTAACGTTTTGTTTACTACCTCAATTTGCTCCATAAAGTCAGGGTGTGACACATCCACCACATGTACCAACAAGTCGGCTTCGCGCACTTCATCAATTGTACTTTTAAATGAGTCAACCAAGTCGGTAGGTAGCTTGCGAATAAACCCAACCGTGTCGGCCAATAGGAAAGGTAAGTTGTCAATAATAACCTTGCGCACCGTAGTGTCGAGTGTGGCAAACAGTTTGTTTTCGGCAAAGACCTCAGTTTTAGCCAACAAATTGATAAGTGTAGATTTACCCACATTGGTGTATCCTACTAAGGCCACACGTATGAGTCGTCCGCGATTTTTGCGCTGAGTTGTTTTTTGTCGGTCAATGTCAGCTAAGCGTTGTTTGAGCAACGACATACGATTCAAAATGATACGACGGTCCATTTCAAGCTGCGTTTCACCAGGTCCACGCAAGCCTACAGAACCTTTGCCACCACCTGAACCCGAGCCACCACCTTGACGTTCAAGGTGAGTCCATAAGCGTTGCAGTCGGGGTAGCATATAACGATATTGAGCTAGTTCAACTTGTGTTTTAGCATTGGCCGTTTGGGCGCGCATGGCAAAGATGTCGAGAATGAGGTTGGTGCGGTCAAGAATCTTAACCCCCAACACCTGTCCTATGTTGCGCAATTGTTTGGCAGAGAGTTCGTCATCGAAAATGACCATACCGATTTCGCGCTCATTCTCCTCCTCAGCGTCAATGTAAGCCTTTATTTCCTCTAATTTACCTTTACCCACGTATGAAACAGACGATGGACCATCCATCTTCTGTGTAAAGCGTTTCACTGTAACGGCTCCAGCTGTTTCGGCCAAAAATTCCAATTCATCAAGATATTCTTGTGTCTTTCGCTCATTTTGTGTCTTAGTAATTAAGCCCACAAGAATAGCGGTTTCGGCCTTTATTTCTTCTGTCTGTATAAAACCTTGCATAATTAGTCAATCTTTTTAAAGTAACAATAGGCATCCCTCCTTAAGCTAATGATTCAAATGTTAGGTTGACATTTGAAAAGATATCTTCTTTAGTCCTTTTATTCATAGCTCTGCACTATTGTTGGCTGCAAAGTTACACATTTTCAATGGAAAAGAACTTTTGTCAGTACAAATAACTCATTCCGAGCTATGCCGGCAAAGATGTATGGGGTATGTTGAGCAATGGTGGGCTAATCTAAGCATATTGGTTTAACGGGTTAACAAGTTGACGGGTTTACGGGTTAACAGATTAACAGGTTAATGGGGTAACGGCTTAACAAGTAGACAGTTTAACAAGTAAGTATGCATACACCACTTATTATGTTAAAGTTAGAATGGTAAGAAACTAAAATGCTTGACAAACTTACCTGTTAACCTGTAAAGTTGCCCCATAAACCGAAAATTCGGCACAATTTCGCTTTTGAAAAGCAAATGGTCTACAACAAAAGCCACCGATTATGAAAAAGTGAATCATAATCGGTGGCTTTAATTATGTGGCCCTAAAAAAATGGGCTTTTGGCTTGTTTACTTGTGTAGCTAAAACTTGCTCACAAGTAAAAAACTATGTGTTGCGCAAGTGTTAGAACGTCAAGCGCAAGCCCACTTGGCAGTGCCAACGTGAAAGAATAGGAGCTGCACTGGGGTTGCTGTTGGCATTGTAAGTGTAGGTAGGAGTAGCAATGGTGTTGCCATTGGCACCTTGGGTAGTGCTGATGCCTGTAACAGAAACGGGTGATACGTTGTAGGCATTGCCATACTGTGTACCCCACTTTTTGTTGAGCATATTGGCAAAGTTGGTAATGTCGAAGGTGAATTCGAGTTTACCAAGATTCTTAGCATAGAAGCTCTGACCAAAGTGAAGGTTTACCTCATTTTCCCAAGGAGTGCGGTTAGAGTTACGTTCAGCGTACTGTCCGCGGTGATTCTTGGCATAGTCGTCAGCCTCAATCCATTGCTTAAAGCTTTCGCGGTTTTCAGCAGCAGTCATAGTAACGTTGCCATTCTTATCCTTCACATCAGCAAAGTTCATTAAAGCCAACTCGGCATCAGTAGGAATGTAAAGCAATGAGTTGCCACGATATCCGTCACCATTGAAGTCCTTTGACTCGTTCATGGTCAAGCTATAACGACCACCTGAAGTACCATTATAAATAATTGAGAACGAGGTGCTCATTAATCCATTCAAATACTTGGGTGAGTTGTAGTTCAGCGCAATCATGATGCGGTGAGGAATGTCGAACTTAGACCATCCCAACTCATTCTTGGCGTTGGTGTCAATTGAGTAGTTGTACTTCCAGTTAGAGTAAGCTTGTGATGAAGTACAATCGTTAACTGACTTAGAATGACCAAAGGTGTAGCTGGCATTGATGCCAAGGCCAAACTCAAAGTCCTTTTGCAAACTTGCGGTCAAAGCATATGAGTAGCCCTTATTAGTGTTCTTAATGTTGATGATGTTGCTGTAAGCACTACCAGTAATGTAGTGGTAGTAAGGAGCAGCTGAGGTTTCAACACCAGGAATGGCGTAAACGTAATCATTCTCATTACGTGTTACGGCAAGGTTTTCAAAGAAAGCTTGGTTGATGTTTTTAGAATAAACACCCTCTAAAGTCATCTTTACATCACCTGGCAACTTTTGTTCAACAGCCAAGTTGGCACGGAGCACTTGTGGAAACTTAAAGTTCTTAGCAATGGTGTTGATCTCTTCAGAAGCCGCTGTTAATGTCTTGGTAGTTTCTTCAAGATTATTCAGACTATTGCCGATGGTGGGTAAGTTACCCTTGCTCAAGTTGTAGTGCTTAACCTCAATACCATTGTTGTTGTAAGCATTTGACATCCAAACAAAAGGAACACGACCTGTAAAGATACCTAAGCCACCGCGAATGAGTGTTTTGTGCTCGCTATCAGCATACCAATTAAAGCCTACACGAGGTGAAACAAGTACTTTAACTGAAGGAGTCTCGCCCACCTTTACACCCAAATTGTTTTGGGCAGCAAAGCGGTTGAAGTCAACATTAGTGGTAGGCTTGTTAAAGAACATGGGCAAGTCAATGCGCAAACCATAAGTTAGGTTGAAGGCAGAATTGAGCGTCCACTTGTCTTGTGCATAAAAGCCGAGCTGCCCTGTTTTCATGGCAGGAGCGTAGCGAAGGCTTCCTGTCAAATCCTTGTCAGAGTAAGTATAACCAAATGCATTGGGCTTATCGTTCATAAAGTCATCTAAGGTGTTAAAACCATAGTAACCTGTAGCGTTGGCCATAAACAAGTTGGCTATTTTGTAGAACTCATTGTGCGTACCAAAGGTGAGTGTGTGCTGACCTGTGTAGTATGACAAGTTGTTTTCGATAGTGTAAACATCTTGATCCAAGCGGTTGGCACCTGAGTATTGCTCTGTACCAATGTAGGCCGAGATGTTGGTTACTTCGTCTGCAGCCTTTACATTTTTAATGATGATGGAAGGTCCTTCATTGCCAGCTTCGCGGTGGTCGCGCACATAAGTGGCCGAAGCACGGAACTCATTGTAGAACTTATCGCCAATGCGTGAGTTCAATTCAGCAACAATTGAGTTCGTCTTGTCAAAGAAGCGATAGCCAGAGTTGTTAAAGTAATACTTTTTGCTACCAGTAGCCCAAGTGTCTTTGTTGGCATTGTTGAGCTGGTAACGAATGGCAAACTTATTGTTTTCGTTAATGTTCCAGTCAATGCGAGCCAATAAGCCAAATGACTTGGTGTCAATGTTGCGTGAGCCAAAGTTATCAGTAACGCCTGTGTATTGGGCATATTTGTCGGCAATTTGCTGGGCAGTTTCAGTAGTAATGTACTTGTTGCTATAACCAGGACCATAGCTTGAAGGGTAAGATTCTTTACGACCTTCAGCGCTAACAAAGAAGAATAATTTGTCCTTGATAAATGCGCCACCGAATGTACCACCAAATGTGCGATTATACTGGTCGGTCATAGGCGACTTTTTGTAATCGCGTGAAGCATCATATTTGCCGTACATCTTTTGGTTGTTGTAGTAAGCATAAGCTGAACCATGGAACTCGTTGGTACCCTGTTTGGTAACAGCGTTAATGGCGCCACCTGTGAAGCCGCTTTGGCGAACATCGAAGGGGGCTACAACAACCTGTAACTCTTGAATAGCATCCATTGAGATGGGGTTAGCGCCAGCTTGACCACCATTCATACCATTGGCAGTAAGGCCAAACACATCGTTAGCTACTGTACCATCAATTTGGAAACTATTGTAGCGGTTGTTAACACCAGCAATGGTAATACCACCTACCTTGTTAGGAGTAACCATTGGGCTATTTTTTACAATATCCTGCACCGAACGGTCAATGGTAGGAGTAGAGGTGATGTTTTGCAATGAGAAGTTCTTTGCAGCACCTCCCTTTTGCTTGCGTTCAACTGTTACGGTTGCTTCAGCCAAATCGTTGTCTTTGGGCTTCAACTGCACATTGATGGGGAGCGAGTTTCCTAACTCAAGGTAGAGTTTCTCATACTGCTTGGTGCCATAGCCAAGATACGAAACCGTTACGGTGTAGGGACCACCCGTACGCATACCTTGAATGGTATAGCGACCATCTTTGTTGGTTACAGCACGATAGCGTGAACCTGAAGGGTTGTGTACTGCCGTAATTGTAGCACCAATTACGGGTTCATTCTTTTCGTCAACTACAGAGCCGTTGATGGCAGAGGTTGTTACCTGGGCACTGGCTACTACAGCAAACGTAGGAGCGGTGAGTGCCGCCAACATGAGTTTTGTAAAATGTGACATAAATATTATGTTGAAGTGGTATATTCTTTGTTGAGTATTAACGGGTTAGTGAGTTTACAAAATTCTCTAACGCATATAAAACGCTTAGCGCAACATGTCGTTCACTTGTTGCAAACTGCCATCATTTTGTGCTGGCTGTATGTGCAGTAAATGACAGAGCAAGGGGTAAATGTTTGTGTTGCTAAACACGTGTTCCTTGGTGTATCCTTGTTTAAAATCGGGTCCCATGGCACGAAAGGGTACTTGCATGTCGAAACTGGTGTTATCAAATCCGTGCATGCCACATGCACGCACCTTGGTTTCAGTAATCATCCAACCACAATCAGGGCTTACTACAATGTCGCCAATATTCTCATTGTCATTGTAGTGCAAGTAGGCTGGAATGTCAGCTTTGCGCCATACTTTTACGTGTGGCATTTTAAGCAAGGCTTCGTACACCTTCTTTTCACATCCCTTTTTAGGCCACACGTGTGTGGGTAGGTCGCAATGTACGCGATTCACCCATTCGCGTTTAATGTAGTCATAGGGGTTTACTACATGGTCGTTATCAACGCGCACCATGCCGTGGTCGGCCAACACAATGAGGTTGATGCTGTCGCGGTTAGGTAGAGTTTGTAAACTTTCGTAGAGTGACTCAATGATGTGATCCATTCGTTCAACAGCATGGCGTGTTTCGGGAGCCATGGGGCCATAGGTGTGACCGCTATGATCGGGCTCTTCAAAGTAAGCCAATACAAGTTCAGGACGTTCGGCCTCGGGCAAACGTAAGTAGCGTGTAACTTCGGCCACACGTTCGGCAAAGGTGAGCAATGGCTTTTGTAAGTAATTGTGGTAATAAGTGGGGAAGTGTCCACCTATTTTAACATCCGACCCTGGCCAATACACCACGCCCGTTTTAACTCCTTGGCGTGTAGCAGTGTTCCAAATGGGTTCACCATGCCAAAAGTAGGGATCTTGACGTGTTTCGTTGTTGCCTAATGAAAAGGTGCGTCCCGTCTTTTGATCCATAAAAGTGTTGGCTATGATGCCGTGGTGAGCAGGTACAAGACCCGTAACCAAAGTGTAATGGTTCGGAAAGGTTTTCGATGGGAACGATGGCTGCATTATGGCAGCTACACCTTGTTGTGCCATTTGGTTCAGAAATGGTGTGTTGTAGGCTCGGGTGTATTCTTCGCGAAATCCATCGAGCGATACCATTACTGTGTAGTGCTTAGCCCAACTGCTGAATGGAAGCAGACTAACGAATAAGAGTAAGATGTAAAACTTTTTAAGTAACATATGATAGTATAAATCAATATTGTTTACGCTGCAAAGTTAGCGCGTTGTTGTTTCAAAAGTGTGTAGGTTTACTGCTTTATGCACACGTGTTGGCAGATTTAGCAAGTAAGTTGACAACTTAGTGGAGTTATAGGGTGAGTTTGCCAATTTCTTTTGCTACTTACTTTTCAGGCTTTAATATTATAAGTGGTTACCTGTTAACCCGTCAACTCGTTAACTTGTTAACCTGTCAACTCGTTAACCTGTTAACCTGTTAACCTGTCAACTCGTTAACCTGTTAACCTGTCAACCCGTTACCCCGTCAACCCTAATATATATAGCAAAAGGCCCAGAAGCAAATTTGAAGTATTTGCTTCGGGGTCTTTTACTTATTAATAAAGTCAGAATTTCACGGTGCCTAAGTTGCGATCAACTAACATACCATCTTTGGCCTTAAGGTTGAACTTACCCGCCTTCTTAGCTTTGAACTTAATGATGAACAAGTTATGATTGCCTTCATCAAGCAAGAAGTTATTGCCGCGGTTAACGAATGTGGGGAACAATTCCTTCTGACCATTTGTGTGCAAACGATCATATGTAAGGTTCACCATATCCTTCATGTTAAGCAACTCGGTGCCAACATATTCTAACTCGCTTGTGTTGTAAGGCAACGCAAAGCTCAAACCATTCACATAGTGTAAGCCCTTGCCGCTCACGGTAATTTCAACCATGTCGCCTGCGGCAAATGTCTTTTTGTTAGGCGTGAGTACAAGTGAACCTGCTACCTTATCATTAGAGTTGCGTACGCCACCATCTAATTCGGTAGTAACACATGAAATGTCGTAAGCATCAATCAAGCCATTCTTGTTGATGTCGCCAGCGCTCACATAGTCAAAGTCGCTATCACCCTTACGCAAACCAGTGTAGTTCATGTATGAGGTGAGGTCGTTTTCGTCAATGCGCTTATCGTGGTTAATGTCACCTTGGTAATAGCTTTCAGAGCCAGCTACCTTAAATATGTACATTTGGCTACCTGAGGCAAAGTTGCCAACAGCCTTGTCGAGGTGCATCTTCACGTAACGAGCCTCGGGGTTGCCCTCAAAGCTAAATGTCTTGTGGTCGGCATTCTGTGCCCATTCAAATTTAACGGGAGCGCTCCATGTTTGACGGTCGGTGCTATATGAGAACGAGCCAGCCAACAAAGTACCATTGCCAGCGTCTTCGCGTGGAATGTATTCAAGTCGGTCAAGTTTGTTCACTGATCGCAAATCGATAGTAACATCGGCAGGCACACCTTCACCCTTGCCCCACTTAGTGTGCCAAGGACTCTTCTCGTCAAAGTCGAACAACTTGTCAATGCCTTGACCAGGTTGATCTTCAGCAGAATTTTGTGCTTTGATACCCTTTATGGCAAATTCCAAGGGGTTGCTCTTAGTAGTGGCTGAGGCTGAAGCCCAGTCAGAGTAACCATCTTTGTTCACAGCACGCACCTTAAAGGCATAGTCTGTTTCGGGTTGTAAGCCATCAATGGTAAACTCAGTGTCGCGAATGGTAGAGTAGAGCATGCCGTTATACTCAATTTCATAGAAGTCGGCATTCTCTTGTTTGTTCCATGAAGGTGTAAGGCTGAATACACCTGTGTTAGCTTCGGTAAACTTAACGTTGGGAGCTGACAAGGCACCGCTATGCGTGCGCATGCGGTCAGCGGGAGCAAATTCAAAGCCATTTACTGTAACGTCAATAGTGTTGGCTGTTACATCCGTCTTGCCTATCTTAACCAGTAACTGTGCATTCTTGTTAATCACCTTTTTAGCCATTTCGGTGCCAGGAGTAGCAAAGCGGTTGAGGTTAGGCTTTTCGTTGTAGAAGTAAACATCTGTACCCTTTTCAAAGTCGGCCCATGTAGAAACGGCAGTTAGCTTAACGCTCTTTTTGCCTACCTTAGCACTTACGCTCTTAGGTGCTTTGCTCACATTAATGCGGAGCTCAGTTTCCTTGTTTGCTTCAAAGCCATCAAAGTTGCCATAGGTGCGGTTGATGGTAATGGTGAGTTTGTCCTTACCATTGCCCCAGGTGTGTACCTCGGTACGTGTACACTTGCCACCTAAGTAGGCTTGTGTGTTACCATCATCGTCATACTCACTAAAGGCAGCATTGCCATTAGCTGTGGCGTAGATTTCGTAAGCGCGATAATCCTTACGTATTTGCGATGGATTGTTGTTAGCATTAGCCATAGGAATGATGGCATCAGCCTTTACAAACACGGGCAGTTTCCACAAGGGAGCTTCATAATTGTTAATGATGCGGCCACCTTCATATACATCGCCATTGTAATAGTCTACCCAACGTCCCTCGGGCAGATAAATGCCATTACGAATGTCGTTGCCGTCCTTATCCATCTTTGTGTCTTTATAAATAGGTGCAACGAGGAATGAGGGGCCATACATAAACTGATATTGCGTGTCGCTACCCAATGTGTAGTCGTTGGGGTAGTCGAGGAACATGGCACGAATCATAGGCTTGCCATCAACAGCTTGGCGAGCTATGGTGTAAGTGTAGGGCAACAACTCACTCTTCAGTTTGAGGTAAGAGCGGTTGATGCTTGTAGCGGGTTCGCCCAACACTTCAGGATACTTAGGATTAGAACCCCAACCATCCATGTTAAGTTCCATGGGAGTGAAAGTCTTCCATTGGAATTCGCGTACATTAACAGGCACGTTTTTACCACCAAAGATGCCATCAACGTCGGAAGTGATGTTAGGCTGTCCTGACAGACCAGAACCGATGAATGTAGGAATGTGGAAGCGAATGTACTCCCAGTCGCCACCTGTTTGGTCACCGCTCCAAATGCCTGCATAACGTTGAGTACCAGCCCAACCATCTAATGAAATGATGAAGGGACGAGCGTTGGCACCATAGTAGGGCATAACTTGTGCTACATCGGCCACACCATTCAAACCAAATGAGTAGCCATAGCCTACCCAGGCAACGTCGGTTTTGAGCACACGTACACCTGCATCGCGAACTTCCTTAACAATGTCGCGCTGTAGCAAGGGTTCAATACCTTCCTTGGGGTGTAAGTCGCTTTGTGTCCAAAGACCTATTTCAACACCCTTAGAACGGGCATAGTCGCCAAACTCCTTTAGGTTTTGAATGTTGCCATCAAGTGAGTTGGTTTGGCCATAACCTGCGCCATAACCATCGTTGGGCAAGAACCAACCCAAGGGCATATCGTTTTTGAAATAACGATCAATGGCCGCACGAGCTGAGAACTGGTAATTATTCTTTTCGCCATTGAGGCTCTCTTTTATGCCACCATTATCCTTTTGGCTTTCGTTGTAGCGCTTACCATCTTCGTAGAGCATAAAGCCATTTTCGGCTGGTGTCCAGTAGTCGCGGTTATAAGCATTGAGGTGGCCTTCATAAAAGCCAAACTTAGGCAACAACACGGGGTTACCAGTGAGTTGGTAAAAGTCGTTGAGCAAGTCAACGGGCTGTTGGTCAACCATGACAAAGGCGTCAAGGTAGTCCTCTTGATGAGTCAGAATAACCTTACCTTCCTCAGTGGCACCAAAGTCATAACGACCTGGCTTGAAAGTGTTCCACATTACGCCATAGCCAGCTGTACTCCAATAGAAAGGAGTGGGCGAGGCAACGCCACCATCTACCCAGTTGTTGGTGTTTTCAATGGCAATGCTTTTGCCCTTATGGCTGAAGCGTCCATTCTGTACACCACCACCATAGAAGTATTCATTGTTACGTGCCTTGAAGGTGAGGGTTGTACTATTTTTGTCAAAGCTAACGGGACTGAGGCTTTCAACAACGGCATCACCTGTTTGGGTGTTAACTACTGAAATAAGGCCGCTTTGCTTATCAATGTGAATAGCTACTTTAGGTGTAGCTACAACAAAGCCGTTACTCTCGGTGCGCACATCAACAGCCATGGTTGAGCGACGTGCGTTCTCAACTAATATTTTGGCAGGAGGTGTGGCTTGAGGGTCGCGTACAACACCACCATTATCATCGCGGAAAAGGCGGAAAATGTTGTCGCCATAAAAGTCAATGGTCAATTGCTTGCCATTGTTATAGTTTACTTCAACCGTAGTGGGGTTGAGCTTTGTAACGCTCTTAATAGGATTGTTGGTAGCGGCAGCTTGTGCTGATGTGCTTGACAATCCATTAACCAAGGGCAAAGCTTGTACACCTTCGGCACCGAAGGTGAGTCCTGCTACCGCCAAGGGTAAGGCCATGACGAGTGTAGCGTAGCGTTTGCCTTGCTTGTTATATTTTGATTTTTTCATATTCAATTTGTAAAAAAAGAATGGATGTATTAATTTACGGGGTCAAAGTTACGCATAAATTGGCACATAGTGGATGGTTTGTGTAGGAAAACTTATTAATTCTTAACGAAGTTCATGCTCTTGTTTTGCAGAGGGGATGGTGCTATTCTATCGCTGTCAGGTATTCGGGATGTGTTCGGGTTGCGTTCGGGATACGTTTAAAACGTATTACGAACAATCCTCGCGTTAATTAATGCGTACAATTATAGCTATGCGTTGGCAGAATAAGTAAACAAGTTGACAAGTTAACAGGTTAGTAGTGGAAAAAAAACTTGGCCCATTTTTAAGTTAAGTAGGTATTACGTACTCAAAAGTTGTTGAGCACATGCTCAACACTTATGTATATTGGTACTAAGATTCGTCCAACCATTGGTTGGACGAATCTTAGTACTAATTGCAAATGGCAATGAGTATAGTACTCACATTCGTCCAACCATATGGT
>URDV01000033.1 GCA_900546605.1 uncultured Prevotella sp. | reverse complement strand
CCGATCTGCTGCTGCCGATGCTTTAAATGGTAAATATTTAGATGTGTGTACGCTCTACGTTACAGTAGAACCTTGTGTTATGTGTGCAGGTGCTATTGGGTGGTCGCAGATGGGGCGTGTGGTGTATGGTGCTCCTGACCCTAAACGGGGGTATAGTGTGTTTGCTCCTAAGGCTTTTCACCCTAAAACACAAGTGACAAGTGGTGTGCTATTAGATGAGTGTGCGCAATTAATGAAGGATTTCTTCAAAAAGAAACGTTAGAACGATGGCTGCTCACAACGATTTAGGCCGTATAGGTGAAGATGAGGCTTTGCTTTATCTTACGCTCAAGGGCTACCGATTAAAGCACCGCAATTGGCGCGTTGATCATTATGAAATAGACATCGTGGCTGAGTGGTACGATGAAATAGTGTTTGTTGAGGTAAAGACGCGTAGCAATGAAAATAAGGCTTTGGCTAAAGATGCTGTTGACTTGCAAAAGAAGAAGAATTTGGTAGAAGCTGCGCGTGCTTATCTTGATTATTACCATTTGCGTGATGTGGCTTATAGTTTCGACATAATAACTGTGGTTGGAACTGAGGTGCCGTTTAAGATAACCCATATAAAAAATGCCTATACTGAAAATGAAGTATGGCGACAAAGACATCATAAAAAGGAATTTGAAGTATGAATATTGAGCGGGTTCGTGCCTATTGTTTGGCAAAACCTTTGGCTACAGAGGATGCTGCTTTTGGACCGAATGGTGTGTTATTTAGGGTTTATAATAAGATTTTTGCCTACATTGATTTAGAACGACCTGAGTGTGTTGTGCTAAAGTGTGACCCTGATTATGCCATAGAATTGCGCGACCGATATAGCGGCATAAAGGGGGCTTGGCATTGGAACAAAAAGTATTGGAATGAGGTGTGGTTTGAAACGGATGTGCCTGATGATGTGGTGTTACATTTAATTGATCACTCGCTGGATGAGGTGTTGAAAAAGTTACCCAAAAAGTTGCAAAAGGAGTATGCCGAAAAGTTTTAATATAGATTTACCTACTAATTGGTGGCACAAACATTTGTCTGAAACTGATTCAACCATGTTGCAATTGCGACGTGCTGAATATGCACACACTAATTATGAGTTTGTGTTGATAACAACTGATTATCAAACGGCAGGACGTGGCCAACGTGGTACTTCGTGGGAGGCTGATAGCGCGCAAAATTTGTTATTTGGCTTTTTGTTTCATCCGCGGCGAGTGCCTGTTACGCATCAATTTGCATTGTCTGAGGCTTTAGCCTTGTCAGTGAGTTCGGCCTTGGAGGAATATATTACTGATGTTAGTGTGAAATGGCCTAATGACATATATTGGAAAGATAAAAAAATATGTGGCATGCTATTAGAACATGATGTGTGTGGGATACAAATTGAAAACACGCTTACAGGTGTAGGGCTGAATGTGAATCAAGAGGCTTTTAAGAGTGATGCTCCCAACCCCGTTTCGCTTAAACAGATATTAGGACATGGCATTTGTCGTGAAGAGTTGCTCATGCATGTTTTGAAATACTTTGAACACTTTTATAATCAAGTGCTGCAAGAGGATTATGATGTGCTACACCAATTGTACATGCAACATTTGTACTGTGCTGAGGGGTGGCACACCTTTGCTGACGAAAATGGGGAATTCAAAGCTATGATAGAGCGCATATCATCAATGGGTATATTACGATTGAAGCGAGAGGATGGCTACAGTCGTGACTATGCCTTTAAACAGGTAAAACTCATAAAAAGATGAATCGGAAAATACTCCATATAGCCTTGCCCAGTATAGTGTCAAACATAACGGTGCCTTTGTTGGCATTGGTTGATACTACTATAGTGGGGCATTTGGGTGCTGCTGCTTACATAGGTGCCATTGCTATAGGTGGCATGATTTTTAATATGATTTATTGGCTCTTTTCATTTTTGCGCATGGGTACAGGTGGACTGACGGCACAAGCTTATGGGGCTAATAATAGCAGTGAAACAAATCATATACTGATGCGCTCTTTAGCAATAGCGTTGGGTGCGTCATTGTTTCTTATTTTGCTGCAGGGGCCTATTCTGTATTTAACTTTTGGCTTTGTGCAAGCTTCGGCAGAAGTTAGGCTTTGGGCTTCGGTATATTTCAAACTCCTTATTTGGGGAGCACCTGCCGTATTAGGACTTTACAGTTTTGTAGGTTGGTTCCTTGGTATGCAGAATACACGTGTTACGATGTTTATAGCCATAGTACAGAATGTAGTGAACATTATAGCCAGCATGCTTTTTGTCTTTGTTTTTAAAATGAAGGTGGAGGGTGTGGCATTGGGCACATTAATAGCGCAGTATGCAGGGCTACTTATGGCTTTTGTTATATGGTTCACTCAATTTCATCATAAGAGTGGTTCATTGAGTTGGTATGGTGTATTTAGTAAAAGTGAGATGCTGAGTTTCTTTAATGTGAACCGTGATATTTTTTTACGCACATTGTGTTTAATAGCTGTGACAACTTATTTTACGTCAGCAGGTTCGGCTCAAGGCGAGTTAACGTTGGCTGCCAACACATTGCTAATGCAGTTCTTTATCATATTTTCATATGTAATGGATGGCTTTGCCTATGCTGGCGAGGCTTTAGGGGGCCGTTATTGTGGTGCACGTGACATGGTAAACTTTAAACGATTGGCTCACCATTTGTTTGTGTTTGGCGCTGCATTAGCTGTTTTGTTCAGCCTTGCATATGTAGGAGGTGGTGGTCATTTGCTTCATTTACTAACAAATGATGAAGCAGTTGTGGTGCAAGCACAGCATTATTTGCTGTTGGCTTCAGTTATTCCGTTGCTAAGTTTTGCTGCATTTTTGTTTGATGGTTTGTATGTAGGCACCACTTCAACTCGTTATATGTTAATGAGTATGTTTTTTGCCTCGCTTAGCTTTTTTATTGTCGTAAAGGTGTTTCCGTTGTCAAACTTCTTATTGTGGACAGCGTTTCTCGTTTATTTAGGGGGGCGTGGACTGATGCAATGCTTGTTATTTAAGCATGTGCTGAAGCGAGTTGTTGATAAATAGTGTGTGACATATCAAGAAAAAAAACGAGTTTCCAATTTGTGTTGAATAGAGAAAGTTGGTAATAGCTTTCAGTATAGCACAAGTTGGAAACTCGTTTTTGTTTTATAATCTAAGTAGGTGTTTAAAATTATTTTTACTTGGAAAGTGCATTATTGGGATGCAAGCATTTGCTTCATTCAATAATACTTATAAAATACTTTTGAACACCTACTTATGTGTGAGGACGTATTACTTATTCGCCTCTTTCTCAGCCTTGATTTTATCGTTAACGGCCTTTATTTTTAGGGTGATTTCTTGCAAATCATTCTTTAATCGTTCAACTTTCTTTTCAATGTCAGCAACCAAAGAATTGCCTTTCTTTGAACTTGAACGGAAGAAGGTGAGGTTCGTTTCGTAAGTTTGAATTTCCTGCTTCTTAGCATCTAAAGCACCTTGCAAGCGGCTACGTTCGCGTGTCAGTTCAGAACCGCCCTTATCTGCAACCGTTTTACGGAAGTTGTCCATGCGGCGACGTCCTGCAGTTTCGTGTATGGTGTTGTAAATTTTATCACACACTTCGCGGTAACGACGGTACATTTTCTCCTTTTTGTTGTAGGGCACATGTCCTATTTCATTCCAACGGGCTTGCAGTTCGCGCACGCTCTTGAGTAAGTCGTCGCTGCCTGTTTCAGCTAATTTGTCTAATTCGGCAATGACAGCTTTCTTGAGGTCAAGGTTAGCTTCTTCCTCTTTGCGTTGCCCTGCATTAGCTTCGTTCTTCTTTTCAAAGAAATAGTTGCAAGCATCGTTAAAGCGTTTCCAAATAACGTCTGACACTTTATGTGCAACAGGACCAATGCTTTTCCATTCCTTTTGCAGCTCAACAAATTTGTTGGTGGTTGCTCCCCAATCAGTGCTATCTTTTAAAGCTTCTGCCTTTTCAATTAAAGCATTTTTGGCTGTAAGGTTGGCGTTAAGCTTTTCGCGATTAGCTTTGAAATAAGCAGTTTTAGCTTGGAAGAAACGATCACATGCTGTGCGGAAACGTTCGAAAATCTCAGCATTCACTTTGCGAGGCGTAAAGCCAATGGTTTTCCATTCAGCTTGTGCAGCCAGCACTTGTTTGGTAACCTCTTCCCATTGAGGGTAAGTCTTTAATGACTCAAAATCAAGGGCTTCAACTTTTTTGCAAAGTTCGGTCTTCTTTTCAAGGTTTTCTTCTTCCTTGGATTTGATGGCTTCAAAGTGGTCTTGGTGACGCTTGTTGATGATGGTAGAGGCATCTTTAAAGCGTTTCCATATTTCATCGCGAAGCTCTTTGGCAACGGGACCCGTTTCACGATATTCTTGATGCAACTTTTGCAGTTGGTGGAAGGCTGAGATAGGATCTTCCAAATCGGCTAACTTTTCAGCTGCTTCACAAAGGTGTGTTTTGATTTCAAGATTCTTTTTGAAGTCATAAGCACGCATTTCGTGATTTAAGCGCAGTTGGTCGTAGAACTGTTCAGTGTAGAGCTGGTAGTTCTTCCAAAGTTCGGTTGCATTTTCAGCGGGAACTTGCTTAATTTCTTTCCATTCATTTTGCAGTTCCTTCACTTCGTTATAACCTTTGTCAGCTTCATCAGGTGAAGAGGCCAACTCCTTGATGCGTTCAATGATTTCTTGCTTACGCTTTAGGTTATTTTGTTTTTCTTTTTCGAGTTCTTCAGCAGCCTTGTTGCGCAGTTCGCGAATGAGTGAAAGCTGTGCTTTGAAGTTTTCTTCGTCGGTGTCGGGAGCAGGCATAAAGTCTTCTGCTTTTCCGCCTTCTTCAATAAATTTGTTACGTGCTGCTGTTACATCGGCATTGTGAAAACGATAGTAAAGCATTTTCAGGTGGTCGAGTTCTGTGCGTTCAACGTTGCCACCGTTATATACAATCTGTTTGAGCTGTTCAATAACCTCAGCCTTGGTGGTGGGTTCTGAATGCTTTTCAGCGGTGTTGTCTTCAGTTGTGGTGGAAGTTGCAGTAGTGTTAGCTGCTTCCTCGTTAGTGTTAGTTTCGGCTGAAGTTACTGTTACTTTTTGTTCTTCGGCTTCAGCAGTGTTCTTGATTTCGTCCATAATAAATTGGATAGGATCGGTTCGTAAACGGCTAAACCTATTGTGGGGGTGAGCCGCTGTTCAATTAGTTTATTTTTATGATTGCGAGGTGAAACGTATTCACGACTTTGTATTTGTTGCTTGATGAAGAGAACAAACACAAAGTCGTGATCGTTGCACTACGTAGTTATTGAGTTGCAAATAAAGTTATTTTATTTTTATCAGCCAAGAGTTTGTACTGAATTTTGCTCATCATTGTGTTTAAATCCACGCTTTCCAGCGGAAAAGTCCATAAAAGATGCCTGTTACGACAATTGAAGCGATAATGACAACAGGGAATCCCCACCACATGGTTTCCATGCCGCTTACAAGGTTCATACCAAAGATACTGGCTATGAGTGTAGGAAACATGAGAATGATGGAAACAGATGTCATTTGTTTCATTACACCAGCCATGTTGTTGTTAATAATGCTGGCATACGTTTCCATAGTGGAATCGAGAATGTTTGTGTAGATGTTAGTTGTTTCGCGTGCCTGATTCATTTCAATCGTGACATCCTCAATTAGGTCGGCATCTAATTCATCAACAGGTAGCTTGAACTTGAGCTTTGAAAGCAATGTTTCGTTGCCACGAATGGAGGTGATGAAGTATGTCAGGCTATCTTGTAACCTTGATAAACCAATGAGGTCTTCGTTGTCAATCTGTCTGTCAAGATTGCGTTTCGCTTCTTCAAGCAGTACGTTGATTTGTTTAAGCCGTTTCAAATACCACACGGCAGATGAAAGGAATAGGCGGAACACTAAGTCAACGGAGTCAGTAAAACCTTGATTACGCTTTTGCTGATATGACACAAAGTCAATCATCATGTTGGTTTCGTAATTACATACGGTTACGCACACTCCTTTGTTAAGTATAATACCCATAGGTATGGTGGTGTGCGGTGTGCGTGATGCCACCTCTTTAACATAAGGTATGCGCAAGATAATAAGCGACCACCCTTCGTCGTATTCGTAACGTGAGCGCTCGTCTTTATCTCGAATGTCATCAAGAAAGTAATCAGGAATTTTAAGATTGTTGATTAAAAAGTCCTCATCTTCAGGAGTGGGACATGTAACCTGCACCCAGCAGTCGGGTGCCCATTCGTCAATGGTTTGTAGCGTTTTGTTATAATTCCAATAAGTACGCATAAAAACAGGTTGTTTGGCTTTGTGATGGCATGCGTACAACGTATCCTCCGATACGAAACGGTGCCGAATAAACAACAGCCTGTTTCGGATCGGCTTCAATCGTTGGTTTCCGCGTGATAGTCGTCCATTTTATTGTTGATTAATGACGGAACTTTAAGGGTTTGCCTTATCTTTACCATCGCTATCATTATTGAAATAGGGTAGTGCTTTATTTGCTATCTTATGGCTATTTTGAGTGTACAATATGTTTGCTATTTTAGTCGTAGCGTTAACTATCGCTTGTGTAGCAAAGTGTTGTAATCAGAATAGCCCTCAGAACTGTACGATGTTAGAGGCATAGGCTACCTAAAATTTGTTCCTTTTAAGCTTTTTTGCGTGGCAAAAGTACTAAAAAAAAGTGTTCCGCGTTATGATAATGTGCAAAAGTTTTGTTAAGCCTACTTATGTACTTGTCTAAACTTTTGGGGCAAAGTGAAATGCAATGCCTTTAGGAATGCCTTATGGGGACTATACGATAACGCACTCTCAATGTAAAAATAATAGTGAGCACACCTTGCTTAGCCCCCTTACATCTTATTGATGTCTATATTGGTTAAAAGCTTCTTTAGTACCGTTAAATACATTGATGTCCACCTCGCCATGTATGCCTTTTACTCGTCCATAGGGTGTAAGTTGCCAATGCAATAGTTTTACATAGGGTTTGTATTCACCATATCGGGCTATCCAAACATCGTAGTTGCGCAGTTCGGCAGGTGCATACTTTAGATGGTTGTTAACAAACAGTTGGCCAACATACAGCACGGGGCGTTTGCCATGTCGGTTCTCTACTCTGTGTAACCATATTAAGACCTGTTTGAATAAAGCGGCATTGCCTCCCATCTTTTGTATTTGTGCGTCGGTAGGTTCCAAGTCAAGCACGGGCGGTAGGTCGTTAGGGGCTATCCATGCCATACGTAAAAAGTAGTCAGCTTGTTGTGCTCCTGTACTTGTTGTAGTGAAAAAATGATAGCTACCTACAGCTATGCCATGTTTGCGTGCTTGTTGCAAGTCGTTGGGGTAGTATTTATTAAATAGTGAACGACCTTCGGTGGCTTTGATGTAGACATAAGATACGGGGTAGTTAATGCGCCCCTGCACTCTACGTCCACTCCCCAAACTATAGATGCGCAACTGATTCCAATTAATGCCATACTTCTTAACACGTCGCCCAGCACCTTTTTCGTGTTGATGTCGTGAAAGGTCAATGCCATAGATGCGATCGGCCGTGTATACCATTCGCTCGCCTTGAAATCGTCCATTGCGCCATGAGCCACAGCGTACCATATGTTGGCTGCGTGAACTGAACCCGTGTCCAAAGCGTTTACCATTTTTCCATTCGCCCATGTACACTTCGCCATTAGCCGCATAGAGTGTACCATAGCCATGAAATTTTCCTTGGTCATTAAACTCTCCTTCATAAACGCCCTTGTTGTTGAGGCATTTACCACTTTTCAAAGTGTCATTGTGCCAGTAGCCAATGTATTGTGTGCCATTAGGTAGGGTAAGTATTCCGTATCCATGACGCATGGGGTGGTTGTTTATTTGCTCTTGACAAACCAATCCTGTGTAGCTAAGGCTATCGTTCAAGATAAAATGTTTGCATTGTAATTTATTAGTATTGATGTTAGCACTTTTCTTTTTGGGTTGATTGTTAGGCAGTCTTAGGTTCTTACACCAACTTACAAAATTATGCCACCACCACATGGGCCATGTATGAACGCTGCGCATAAGTTGAGCCACTTTATATGAAGTAATGCGTTGTCCATGCCGTAGTACTCCACTAATGTGTCCTGACTGGTTTACCCAAATGCCACCTTCGGCGGCAGTAAAGTGCTCACTGTTGCTATCAGATATGGTGGGTAATGGGAGTTGACACTTGCTGCCGATGTCATTGTATGCATAAATGTGGCTCTTTAAAGTGCTTACTCCCCATCTATAAACAGAAAATCGGTGGCAGCCTTTAGGTAGATCCTTTGTGTGGGTTTGTAACAATAACAACCCATCATGATGGGCTGCAATATCAGCGCTTTGAGGTGTCATGTGTTGATTGCTTACATAAATGTTGGCTTGTAGGTGTGCGCTGAGTTGAGGTAATGCGAGTGCCTGTTGAATGCGTCTAATCACAGAATCAGTTTGTTCAACCCGTTGCGTAACTTTTACACGATAATCCATTACGTCATTATATCCATCGTCTATGACCGTATGTGTGCGAGCATATTCGTTCAACTCTTTTTCTTCACCTTTCTCTGTTTGTATTTTTTGCTTCATTAAAGAGTCAAGTGCAAGTAGTCGGCTGTGCAATTGTTGGGGCGTGAGCGAATCGGGTACATCTTCAGTAAATGCATCACTTGTTATTACATGTCCTTCGTTTGAAACAAAGGCTCCTGATTGATAATGAACATTGTCGGGAAGATTGTTGTGTACGCTTGCAATTTGTGCTGAGTCATTTTTGAGTGAAATAAATAATGTGTCGTGACCATTATTTAGCAGCACTGCGTAGCAAACATTACCTTCTACCCTGCAGATGGCTTCGAGATGGTGTCGAGATTGGGTCGGGATGAATATAATGAGTATTCCTCCAATAAGCATGATGGAGAGAATAGTAATAATAGCAGCTTTGCGTTTCATTGTTTTAGCCTCTACTTTTTTAGGGCATGCAAAGTTAGCAAACATTTAGATAGGGCGTACATGAATGAATATTAAAAAGAGGTGCGTTTTTAAGGGGGCTGTTGATTCTGAAAAAAACATAAGCTATTCATATGCTGGTATTTGTATACCCCCCTTAATCCTAATTCTTGACTTATCTGTGACAAAGTGAACAGCAATGTTTTTTATGGTTAACAGGTTAACAAGTTAACAGGTTAACAAGAAAGTATGCTATACGCCACTTATTATGTTAAAGTCAGAATTGTAAGAAACTAAAAAACTTGACAAACTTACCCGTAAACTTGTTAACCCGTAAACTTGTCACCCCGTTAACTAATTCCGCTGACGCGTATATAATTAATACATTTGACAAATGTAGTAGTTGTAATAAAAATATTCCTTTTGCTTTGCCTTATAATAGCTTTGTACTACCTTTGCATTGTACAAAAAAAGTACGTAGAGTTCTATGTAATAGCAAAATAAGTAAGTGAAAGCGAGTGTTATTGTTTATAATATAGACCTTGAACTTCTTATTAAAGAACCTAAGAAAATTGGTATTAAAAAACAGACTATTATGAATAAAGTTATAACAAGTGTGCTCTTGTTGCTATGTTTAACAATGGGGGCTTGCAGTAGTAAGAAAAAAGGCAATACTGAATGGTTAAAGGAAAATGATGTGAACGTAGCCATTGATGAAACCTTTAAGCCAATAATGGATAATTTGGTGCAAAGCTATGGCATGGCTTATCCTGAGGCGAACATGAAACCGCAATATGTGAGTGAAGATCAAGCCATACGCTTGTTGGTAAATGATAGCTTGCGTTGTGCTATCGTTACGCGCAAACTGAAAGAAAATGAATTGAATATTATAGAATCGCATCATTTGGGCGCAACTCAATCGTTGATAGCTTCTGATGCCATAGCTTTGGTTATCAATAAACAAAATTGTGACTCACTCATATCGCTTGACGAAATTAAAGGCATCGTGTCAGGACGTATAACGCGTTGGGAACAATTGAAGAAAAACTTCAACAACAAAAAGGGTGAGCTAAAATTGGTTTTTGATAATTCAGGTTCCAGCACGGTGCGCTACATGAAGGACTCCTTGTGTAATGGGCAGAATTTGAAAGGTAACGTTTATGCTTCAGAAGGCAAAACTAACCAGTCGGTTCTTGAAATGGTTCAAGCAGATCCTAATATTATAGGTATAGTTGGAGCCAATTGGTTGATGGGTGATGCAGGAAACGCTTTAGCTGACTTTTCAAAATTGCCTTTTAAGGTGATGCGTGTTAGTCGTACGGCAGATGATTTTGCAAAGTATGTACGCCCTTATCAGTATTATATAGCTACGGCTGACTATCCTCTGCTTCGCTCGGTATATGTAATTCACACAGACCCGCGTAGTCAGTCTCAGCTCAGAAATTTCTTCTTCTACTTAAAAGGACAAAAGGGACAAACCATTATATGCAACAACTCACAAATGCTCCCTATAGTTCCAGTGCAAGTAAAGGATGTAAGTATTAAGTAAATATTTGTGCAAAACCAAAAGCCATATTTATGTCAGGATTAAAAGACCGATATATACGTTTTGACTGGGCCATTAAGCGTTTGCTCAGACAAAAGGCAAACTTTGATGTTCTCGAAGGATTCTTGACTGTGTTCTTGAACCAAAAGGTAAAGGTGATAGAAATACTTGAAAGTGAATCAAATCAGCAAGATGAAACAGACAAGTTTAATCGCGTAGACATTAAAGCCAAAAATGAAAAAGGTGAGATAATCATAGTAGAGGTGCAAAATACAAGCGAATTGTATTACCTTGAACGTATACTTTATGGAGTAGCAAAAGCCATAACCGAACACATCCATTTAGGAAACACCTATAAGGAGGTAAAAAAGGTTTACTCAATAAGTATTCTTTATTTTGATTTAGGCAAAGGGTCTGATTATTTGTATGTAGGACAGAATAACTTTGTGGGGGTACATACAAAG
This sequence comes from uncultured Prevotella sp., assembly GCA_900546605.1. Taxonomy (GTDB): domain Bacteria; phylum Bacteroidota; class Bacteroidia; order Bacteroidales; family Bacteroidaceae; genus Alloprevotella. Next base: position 2,111 of record URDV01000033.1, on the reverse strand, counting down.
GATATGCTACAGATAAATGCAAAGGAAAAAGACACAATTGTAAAGAAAACTCCAGCAGAAATATTCCCAGAGTATATATTAGTGCGTGTAAACGAGTTCAATAAAGTAGCTGTAACACCATTGGAAGAATGGATTGAATATTTAAAGAATGGCGATATACGTCCTGATACAAATGCTCCTGGATTACAAGAGGCTCGTAAAAAGTTACAGTATTATGCCATGAACGATGCAGATCGACATGCGTATGATGAACACATTAATGCTGTTATGATACAAAACGATGTGTTGACATCTGCGCGTGAAGAAGGTTTAGCCGAAGGACGTATTGTAGGTCGAGCAGAAGGTCGAGCAGAAGGACAAGCTGAGGGACAACTGATAGCAAAAAAAGAAATGGTAAAGCGTATGGCAACAAAAGGACTATCAACTGAAACAATTGCAGACCTTGCAGGCTTAACAACAAGTGAAGTAGAGCAACTTATAACAAATGAATAGCTTTTGCTGATAATTTAATTTGTTTCTGTTGGCTGATTATTTGATAAATTGCTATATTTGCACGCGTTTAAATGGACTGAATGACATGCTTAGTCACAAGGTGTGTAGTTAACAACAGATAATAATAGAATAAAACAAAATATGAAGAAGAATTTTTTTCGTGTAGCAGCGCTTTCTGCACTTCTTGCTTTAGGGGTGAATGGAGTACAGGCTCAAACTCGTACTTATGATTGTCCTCCATTGAATCCTGAATATCAGGCAATGGCTGAACAAATCGTTTCACTTAATATGGAAGATCCTGAAAAGGCCAATAAGGTCTATATGAATCTTTCAAAAAAAATTAAGAAGAACAAAGAAGACTTGGTGGCAGTAGGTACCTATTTCCTTGAACACGACAATTATCCTGCAGCAAGCATGTGTGCAAAGGATGTTTATGCTTTGGCTCCCGATTATATTGCAGGTTTGATGTTTTCAGGTGAGGTATATATGAAGGCTCAACGTTGGGGTGAAGCAGGTGGACGTTTCGATGAAGTGTTGGCCATTGACCCGAGCAATGTTGCTGCTATGAAGCGTAACGCATTTGTATACAAAAATGTGAATCCTCATGCTGCAATTGATTACTTGAATAAAATCAAGGAAGCAGACCCTTCATATACTGAGGCCGATAAAGAAAAGGGCGACATTTATTACAAACTTGATGATTATGCCAAGGCCATTGAGTGCTACAACAGTTACTATGCTGCAACACCTAAGGAAGCAGGCAAAATAGACATCGCAGCATGCGAAAACTATTTGCAATCACTCTTCTCAATGTCTGCAAAGGACGAAACAAACCTTGACAAAATAGTTGCAGTAGCTGAAGAAATTAAGCCACTTGCTCCCAATGATATCATTATACCTCGTATGGAGTTCTTTGCCAAATATAACAAGGTTGAAACTTCAATGGATTATGATGGAGCTTTAAAAGCTGCCAACGATGCTGCTGCTTACATTCGCGACAAGCAGTTTGCCGATTCTGTGTATATGTACATGGATTACGACTATGCTGCTAAATTAGCTAAGGAGCAAAATGACTTGACTGGTGCTATTAATTACTACGAATTAGCAGTAAAAGACCTTGAAGACAAAGCTGTTGGTTTGGAGGATGAAAAGAAAAAGGCCGAGAACGAGGCAAAGCGTGGTTCTTACTACTATGAAATTTCAAACCTTTATGTTCGCAACAAACAAGCAGCAAAGGGTATTGAAGTGTTCGAAAAGTATTTGGCTCTGTTAGGCGACAAGGCCGATCTTTCTGATAAGTATCAGTTAGGTTACAAGTATGCCGCAGCCTATCAGCAAAAGGACAACACACCTGAGCAAAAGAAGGCTTATCATGACAAGGCTGTTGAAACCTTCCAGCAAATTACAACGGCTCAGAGCGAAAATCGTATGCCCATTTTGATGTCATATCGTATGTTGGCCAACTTGAGCATAACTGATGCTAATAAGCCAAGTGACGCTGCTCGCGACTATTACACCAAACTGATGAATGAAAGTGACAATGCTGAAGTAAAGGAAAAGGCTAAGAACTTGCGTTACGAAGCCTGCCGTTACCTTTTCTTCTACTATGTGTCGAAGAT
>URDV01000032.1 GCA_900546605.1 uncultured Prevotella sp. | reverse complement strand
ACTTACCTGTTAACCCGTTAACTTGTCAACTTGTTTACTAATTCCGCCAACGCGTTACCTATGTGAATAGGCAATCAAAATTAAAATAAAGATATGCTCCTATTATAATTTTTGATTGCCTATTATCCGTTGGCTGATTTTTGGGCTGATGGGTTAATGGTTGACGGGTTAACGGGTTAATGGTTGACGGGTTAACGGGTTGACGGGTTGACAAGTTAACGGGTTAACGGGTAAGTATGCTGTACACTACTTATTATGTTAGAGTCATAATGGTAAGAACTAAATAACATGACAAACTTACCCGTTAACCCGTCAACCCGTCAACTTGTTAACTTGTTAACCCGTTAACCTGTCAACCCGTTCAACTTATAAAATCACGACCTTGCTTGCTGCCGTTTTTTTACCATCAGAAGTAGCCACCATAATGTAGTATACGCCAGGAGCTACGCGTTGCCCAGTGTTTGATTGTGTGAGGTTCCATTGCCATGAACCGCCAGTAGCTGTGCCGCGAGCCACTAATTGTGAACCACTGGTGAGTATCTTCACTTCAGCCCCAATGGTAAGTCCGCTTACAGTGAGCATGCCTGAGTAGTCAGGGCGTATAGGGTTAGGAAAAACGTGCAAGTTGTTTTTGTTAAGCGAGGGTTGAGGCTCTGTCACCCCTGTATCGTAGCTGCATAAACCCTTATCTGTGCCAATGTACATGCGGCCGTTACTCTCGTCAATGGCCAAACTATAAACGTTATCTGACAACAATGGCGAGTCACTCGTTTGAAAGTGTTCAATAACTTCAGAACCATCCTCGTTAACCAAGTAAACACCCGCGCCTAAAGTACCTAACCATTTGCGGTTGCCAGCATCAACGGCAATAGCCGACACTATGTTACCATTCAACAAGTAGTCAGCATAGTCAGTGCCATCATTACGAGGCACCTTGGGTTGGTTTATTGTGAACCCTTGAGTGAAACACGTTTCGGGGTCAGCAATGTTATAAACGCCCGATTCGCAACCAACCCATATCTGTCCGTTCCTATCCTCAGCAATAACCTTCACGTTACTTAAGTCACACTTTGTGCCGTCCTCGTTATTGGCCGATTTAAAAAAGATTGTACGGTCATCGCTTGTGTTCTCAATGGTACCCCCATAGTCAATACGGCAAATCCGCTACCATGGCCAGGTGTCCATTCAGGGCAGTTAACCCACACCCATCCACGCGAATCGAACATAACGTTTTCAGAACGTGTCATCAAGTCAAGCTCGTTACAAGCCAAATCAGTCCACTCGCCATTCTTTTTCAGAATTTTGAGTACAGGTTGGGTAAAGTTATTCGTAACCCACAAGTTGCCTTCAGCGTCATATGCTCCACCTCCCGTACGTATGTTTGAGTTGCGCTGGTTGTAAGGAATAACCGAAGGTGCCACTAATGGCGAATTTAGTGTGTTGTAAAGTTGAACAAATTTACCATCCTTGTATTCATATACACCTTCAAGGTTACTAATCATCATCACGTGGTTAGCGTCAAGTGGGTCAACACTCACGTGAGCAGAGTTAATAAAGGCATATTTTTCTCGACGTCCTTCGCTGCTGGGCTTGGTGCGAGCATTGTCTTCATCCATATCGCTCCAGTTAGTGCCGTCAAAGCAACCCAAAAAGCCTGCAATCGCAGAGTCATCATAAGGGCATCCACACACAAATAATCGTCCGTGATCCATCATCAACGCGGCACTACCATTATGTCGTGGTCCAAAGTTACCCACCACTTCGGTGGCAGCAGGCAACTCTGTTGCTGTGGCGGGCAGTGTGTAAAGCTTCAAGCCTTCATAAGCTTGTGCCAACACTAACTTACCTGTGAGCGTACGTGTTACACAAGGGTAATTGTCAGTAGTGGGCAGGTTATACTCCACCACATCAACATTATCAGTGTTGAATGTGATGACTGAGTTGCTGGTAGTAAATTGCACCTGTTTGCCCGTGGCCGTACCCGCAAAAGGAGCCGTGGCTTGCACCAACATTTTAGCCGAGGCATTGCCATTTTCGTCAAAATCCATGCGAGCTATGCCACGCATAACCCCCGTTGCAACACTATTATAGTAGTTCATGGCCATGTAAATGGTTCCGTCATCGGTACCCACAAACTGTCCCACAGTTACGGGCAAGAAAGCAGTATGCCATGACTTGGGTTGATAAAGGTCATCAGAAAGGCGCCCCACAACCACGCGGTCTTGTAATGAGGCATACACCTTGTCACCCTTAACGATGGCATCGTTCACAGCTTTGCCTATTTGGTAAAATCCGCGTACAGTCTGTCCCTTAATGTCAAACACAATAACACCTGTTTTTGTGCTGAAGCAAGCCCAGTCGCCATACACCGACATACGCGTAACATTCACGGTCTCGCCATCATAGTCAATAATTTGTCGCACGTTTACCACGTTAAATTGACCATTTTCGCCATTTCCCGTTTCGGGATACACCAAGTCAATGTTATTGTTAGTGTAGCGTACCACTAAGCAATGCTGTGTAGTTGACCACCCTATGTCGGCAATGTCTTTGTCTGAAAGTCCTGGCGACAATTTATCAAGGGTGTACGATTGGTTTGACTCCGTGTCGTGCACCAATAAGTTGTCGTTGAACAAGGTGTAAAGCACGTTGCCCACAGCCAACGTTTGTGTGGCATTGTAGTACGACAGTTGATAGTTCCATCGTGACACATCGCTTGTGGCAGCACTCGCAGGCATAATGTGCAAGGCGGCAAACAAAATGAAGAATGTGAGGAGAAACTTTTTCATAAAATAAAACAGGGTTGTGTAAAAAAATGCACGCTTTAGATAACTATAGCAAGTGTTGCGGAAAACAGTTCATCAAACAACGTGAAGAAGGTAGGGGAGCAAGAAATTTTCTATAGCTGCTTATCCAAAAAGTCTGCTAATTGAGCCACAGCACGAGCGCGATGTGATATTTGGTTTTTCACCTCCACCCCTAATTCAGCAAAGGTGAGTCCTTTGTCTTCAGGAATAAATACAGGGTCGTAGCCAAAACCCTCAGTGCCACGTTTCTCGGTAGCAATCTCTCCCTTAACCACTCCTTCAAATAGGTGTTCCTCGCCATGCATAATAAGGGCTATTGCTGTGCGGAATTGTGCACTACGATCAGTTGCTCCCTCTAATGCCTTGAGCAACTTAGCTGTGTTGGCCTCAGGGTCATGGCGGTCGGGGTAAGCATAGCGAGCAGTGTGTACACCAGGTGCACCATTCAAGGCCGTTACTTCAAGTCCAGTGTCATCAGCAAAGCAGTCAAAGCCATAATGCTCCTTTACCCAGCGTGCTTTAATTAAAGCATTGCCCTCTAACGTGTCAGCGGTTTCAGGTATGTCGTCGTGGCAATCAATGTCGGCTAATGAATAAATGTGAAGTTTGTTGCCAAATATGGCACGTATTTCTGATAGTTTGTGAGCATTGTTGGTGGCAAACACCAAGCCTCTTTCTTTAATTGCTGTTTGCATGAAGTGAGATAGGGGGATATTTAAAAAAAAGTTGGGTGTTGATATATAAAGTACACGCACACATTTTATAACCAGCGTGCTACAAAAAGCGAAAATGAAAGTTACGGAGAGGTGAACCCAACCGTTCACCTCTTCGTTATTATGCTGTCTACTTATCTTTTTTAGCCTTCACCTTAATGCGGTCAAAGCCCTCGCCAAACACACCAATAACCTTTGATTGCGAAACAAAGGCATTGGGGTCAATGTTTTGTATAATGCGAAATATGTTAGTGCTTTCGCGCTTTTTAGCTAACACTACAAGCACCTTGCGTTCTTGCTTGGTATACCATCCCTGTCCATCCAGTACAGTCACTCCTCGGTGCGTAGCACTAATGGCAGCAGCAATGGCATCATACTCGCGTGAGAAAATAAGGAATTGCACAGACTGTCGGCCACGATCTACCACATAGTCGAGCATCAGGTTCACAATGATGAGCGTACAATAGCCGTAAAGCAGTTTGTCAACATCGCCATCGGGCAAAAAGAAGGCTGTGGTAATAATAATGATGTCGCAAAGCATCATCATCTGTCCAAGCGTCACATCCTTGTACTTGTTAATGATAGAGGCAATAATATCTGTGCCACCCGTAGAGCCATTGTGCAAGAATACAAAGCCAATGCCCACACCCTCAATGGCTGCACCTAAAATGCACGACATGAAGGCGTTGCCTTGCACCACCTGTGGTAAGTGGCTATGGGGGTTGATGTCGGGAAACATGTTAGGACGCACCTGAGCCCAATAAATCATCACCTCTTGCACCAATCCGAGCAAAAAGGTGAGCATAAACACAGCATAGATGGTTTTTAGGCAAAAGCGCCAGCCCAACACTTTTACTGCCACTATTAACAGCAAAATGTTAACTGAGAAGAAAGTGTATTGCACGGGAAACCCCGTGGCATAAAATATAACAGCACCAGCACCAGCCAGGCCACCCGTGGTAATTTCGTATGGCAGTTGAAAGCAGGTAAAGCCGATGGCATACATCAGCAGTCCGATGGTGATGACAACATAGTCGCGAATGTCCTGTGCTATGTTTGTCTTAATTCTAGTTGTAGCCACTTGAGTAGAGGTTTATATTTGGGTAGGTGCAGAACAATGCAACTTGCATGTGCTGAACTGCCCAAAGGTGAGTTGAGCGCTTTGAGGTTACAAGGTTCATATTACCTCGTAACCTCAAACACACTCATTTGTTATTTTACAACAATGTTTACAATGCGGCCAGGCACAACAATCACCTTTACCACCTGTTTGCCTTCAAGGTGCTTTTGGGCTTGCTCTGAACTGAGGGCAGCCTCTTGAATAGCCTCCTTAGTGGCATCGGCAGCAAAGTCAAGTGTAAAGCGTGTTTTGCCGTTGAATGAAATGGAGAGTGTTTGCTTGTCCTCTTTCAAATACTGTTCGTCAAACTTTGGCCAAGCAGCATCACACACTGTGGTGTCGTGGCCTAAGGTGTGCCACAATTCCTCAGCAATGTGAGGAGCAAACGGAGCTAACAACACAACCAACTGCTCAAGCACTGCACGGCTGGTGCACTTTTGCTGAGCAAATTCGCTCACAGCAATCATAAAGGCTGGTATGGACGTGTTGTATGAAAAATCCTCAATGTCCTCGCTTACCTTTTTAATCAGTTTGTGTAGCGTTTTGAGGTTCTCTTTGCTCGGCTCGCAGTCAGTAACGGCCCAATCACCATTTTGGGGGTAGAAGAGGTTCCACATTTTGCGTAAAAAGCGGAAGCAACCATCAATGCCGTTTGAGTCCCAAGGCTTACTTTGGTTAATAGGCCCTAAGAACATTTCGTACAAACGCAAGGTGTCGGCACCATACTTTTCAACAATCATGTCGGGGTTGACAACGTTGTACATTGACTTCGACATCTTTTCAATAGCCCAACCGCACACATACTTGCCATCTTCTAACACAAATTCAGCGGTGTTATATTCTGGGCGCCATTGTTTAAAGGCCTCAATGTCGAGCACATCGTTTTGCACAATGTTTACATCCACGTGAATAGGCGTTGTGTCATACTTGTCCTTCAGTCCGAGACTAACAAACGTGTTTGTGTCCTTAATGCGATATACAAAGTTTGAACGGCCTTGAATCATGCCCTGGTTGACCAACTTTTGGAAGGGTTCATCCTTGCATGATACACCTAAGTCGAAGAGGAACTTATTCCAGAAACGTGAATAAATCAAGTGTCCTGTAGCGTGTTCCGAACCACCAATGTAAAGATCTACGTTTTGCCAATATTTATCAGCAGCCTCGCCCACAAGTGCTGTGTCGTTGGTGGGATCCATGTAGCGCAAGTAGTAGGCCGATGAGCCTGCAAAACCAGGCATGGTTGAGAGTTCGAGCGGGAATACTGTTACGTTGTCAATGCGGCTATTGTCTGTTACGCAATTATTAGCTGTGTCCCAAGCCCAGCGAGTGGCATTGCCCAATGGGGGCTCTCCCGTTTCGGTAGGCAAGAACTTGGTAACCTCAGGCAGTTCAAGTGGCAAGCATTCAGCAGGCACCATTTGTGGCATGCCATCTTTGTAGTAAACAGGGAAAGGCTCGCCCCAATAACGTTGGCGTGAGAAGATGGCATCGCGCAAGCGGAAGTTCACCTTTACGCGTCCTAAGTGGTTTTCAGTAACAAACTTCTTAGTAGCAGCAATAGCTTGTTTTACATTCAGTCCATTCAAGCTAAAACCATTCAAGGCCTGCTTACCTTCAGCAGGTGAGTTCATCACAATGCCCTCTTTGGCGTCAAAACTCTCTTCGCTCACATCGGCACCTTCAATAAGGGGGATGATGGGCAGGGTAAAGTGGCGTGCAAAGGCATAGTCGCGTGAGTCGTGTGCAGGAACGGCCATAATGGCACCTGTGCCATAGCCAGCTAACACGTAGTCGCTCACCCACACTGGAATTTCGTCGCCTGTGAAAGGATTTATAGCATATGCACCCGTAAACACACCCGTTACGCGGCGGTCGGCAATGCGTTCACGTTCAGTACGCTTTTTAGTGGCTTCAAGGTAAGCCTCTACTTCAGCCTTTTGAGTCTCGGTGGTGAGTTGTTGCACCAATTCGCTTTCAGGAGCAAGCACCATAAAGGTTACACCAAAAATGGTATCAGCGCGTGTGGTGAAAATGGTAAACTTAACATCGCTGTCCTTTACTGAAAATTGCATTTCAGTACCTTCGCTGCGACCTATCCAGTTGCGTTGTGTTTCCTTCAGTGAGTCTGTCCAGTCAATGGTGTCAAGTCCATCGAGCAAACGTTGTGCATAAGCTGACACACGCAAGCACCACTGTTTCATCTTTTTCTGTACCACAGGGTAGCCACCACGTTCACTCACGCCATCTACTACCTCATCGTTGGCCAACACTGTACCCAATTTAGGACACCAGTTAACCATTGTTTCGCCCAAATAAGCTATGCGGTAGTTCATTAGCACTTGTTGCTTCTCCACATCACTCATTTGTTTCCACTCATCAGCCGTAAAGTGCAACTCTTCGCTTTGTGCAAAGTTTTCAGTACCTTCTGAACCCTTTGCTTCAAAGTGCTGAATGAGTTCGCTTATAGGTTCTGCCTTTTGGCACTTTTTGCAATAAAAGTGGTTGAACATTTGTTCAAAGGCCCATTGTGTCCAATGGTAATAGCGGGGGTCGCAAGTGCGCACTTCACGGTCCCAGTCAAATGAAAAACCTATTTTGTCCAACTGTTCGCGATAACGCTTAATGTTGGTTTCGGTAGTAACAGCAGGGTGTTGACCTGTTTGAATAGCATATTGTTCAGCAGGCAAGCCATAAGCATCATATCCCATAGGGTTCAGCACGTTATAGCCACATGAGCGTTTGTAGCGTGCATAAATGTCTGATGCTATGTAGCCTAAGGGGTGGCCTACGTGCAAACCAGCCCCTGAGGGGTAAGGAAACATGTTGAGTACATAGAACTTTTGTTTGTTCTCATCCATCTCAACATGGTATGTTTTCTCAGTGGCCCAAGTCTTTTGCCACTTCTTTTCAATATCAATAAAGTTGTATTCCATTATTATAGTATTATTTGGGGAACAAAGTTAGTGCAAACCAAATGCACTGCCAAACGAATGAAGATTTTTTTGTGTGCCAGTTTCGCTCCTACACACATTTCGCTCACCTTGCAGTATCTTTTAATAAGGTACGCTGCAGTTCGGTAATGAAAAATTGAAAATCCATAGGCTTTTCATTTTCCATTTCGCTCACCTTGCAGTACCTTTTAATAAGGTACGCTGCGGTTCGACAATGAAAAATTGAAAATCCGTAGGCTTTTCATTTCTCATTTCGCTCACCTTGCAGTACCTTTTAATAAGGTACGCTGCGGTTCGGTAATGAAAAATTGAAAATCCATAGGCTTTTCATTTTCCATTTCGCTCACCTTGCAGTATCTTTTAATAAGGTACGCTGCGGTTCGGTAATGAAAAAATGAAAATCCATAGGCTTTTCATTTTTCATTTCGCTCACCTTGCAGTACCTTTGCACAGAAAATAAAAAATGCCCAATGAAAATACTACATACTGCCGATTGGCACCTCGGTAACACGTTTCATGGCCATACACGATTCGATGAACATCAACATTTTTTGAGTTGGCTGCTCCAAACACTCAAGGAGCAACAACCCGATGCCATGATTGTGGCTGGTGATGTGTTCGATTCGGCCAATCCTTCAGCTGCTGCTGAAGAACTACTTTACGACTTTTTACTACGAGCTACGCTCGAAGTTCCAGGTTTGCAAATTGTTATTACTGCCGGTAATCACGATTCGGCTGGACGACTTGAAGCTCCTGCAGCACTACTCAAGACACACAACATATATGTGCGAGGCACCATTCATTATACATCGAAGGGAGAACCCGACTTTGATTACTACTTGTTGCCACTCGCCGAACGACAAAACGGACAAGCATCTTGCGTGTGCATGGCACTGCCTTATTTACGCGGGGGCGATTATCCTGCAGGTATGACTCCCGAACAGGGGCTTCACTTTTTCTTTACCCAACTACATCAACACTTGCGCAAGAGCGAATATAAGGGAATGCCTGTAGTGGTGGCAGCCCACTTTTATGCCACAGGAGCCGACATTTGCAAGGACGACCATTCTGAACGATTGGTTGTGGGTGGACAAGATTGTGTTGATGCCAACGTTATGGGCAACAATGTGAGTTATGCAGCATTGGGCCACATACACAAGGCACAACAGGTACATGGTGGTTGCTACGCTTTTTATGCAGGTAGCGCATTGCCCATGTCGTTTTCTGAAATAGCTTATCGCCATGGCGTGCAAATGGTTGAGGTAGATGCACAAGGTGAAGTCAATGTACAATTTATTGAGTACACCCCATTGCGCACTTTAGTCACCATTCCCGCACAGGGACGTGCTGTTAGTGCCAACGATGTGTTCGACTATATAGCCCAACTGCCCAAACGTGGTAAAAAGGACGATGGACGCACTTGGCCCTACCTTGAAATTCATGTTGAAGAGTCACAACCGCAACCCACACTCATGCACGATGTGATGGAGGCACTGCAAGATCGCGCTGTACACTTTTGTCGTATGCTGCGTGTGCGTCCCGAGGGTAAATTGTCTGATGCTAAAGCTTCCGATGATGCTACACCCACGGCCGATGCACTATCGGCCATCACACCCTTAGAGTTGGCGCGTCGAAATTTTGAGGTACGTTACAATGCCCCTATGCCCGATGAACTCGTTAAACGTTTTACGCAAGCCCAGCAAATGGCTGAAAAGGAATCAGAAGAGCAATGAAAATTGAAAAAATAACCCTTTGCAATCTTACTTCTATTGAAGGGGAACAAACCATCGACTTTACTGAAGAGCCACTGCGCTCGGCTGGCCTATTTGCCATCACGGGCGACATGGGGGCAGGCAAAAGCACCATTCTTGATGCTATATGTTTAGCTCTCTACAACAAGGCTCCGCGCTTTGACAACGTTGAGCGCATACCTACTGACGACATCAAGTTAGCTACCGAAAAAGCACAACAAGTGCAGGCGGGCAATACTGCCAGCATCTTGCGCCGTGGACAAAAACAGGGTGGCGCTACCATAGTGTTTGAAACTCAGGCGGGCGAACGCTATGAGGCACAATGGAGCGTGCGCGTAACACGTGGTGGTAACTACAGTTCGCCCGAACGTGTCCTAACCCAATTGTCTCCTGACCAACATAAGGTTGATAAGGCTGACATTCAGTCAACCATTGACCATGCCATAGGACTTAACTATGAGCAGTTTACACGTACTGTCATTTTGGCTCAAAATTCATTTGCCAATTTTTTGTTGGCAAAGCCTGCCGAAAAAGCGGCCTTGCTCGAAAAGCTAACTGGCACTGAGGTGTATAGCAAAGTGAGTGAGCAAATATTTCGTATGACTCAAGAGGCTGACAAACAGGTAGAACTGCTTGAAACTCAGCGCAGCACTATGTTGCAAGACCAACTTGACGAACATTTGCTGGCTGAGCAACAAGAGCGACAACGCTTGCTGCAGTCAAAACGTCAAAACACTCAGCAAACCGTGCAACGCATTGAGCAGCAAATTGACTGGATTGACCGTTTTGACCTCACCTCACAGTTGGTTGCCGATCGTGAAACAGCCTTTAATGCTGCCACTAAGGCATGTCTCGAAGCACGTGGCGATGAGTTGAAGCTTGAACGCTACGACTCGGTGCTTAGCATGCAACCCCTTTATCAAGAAATTAAAATGCGACGCGCTGATGTTGAGCGCATCAAAAATGATGAGAGTGAAAATACCACAGCTCTTGAAGAGGCACGCCACTCGCTCGAAACTTTAGGGCAGCAACTTGATGTGGCACGTGAACGTACGGCTGACAACGAAAAACGCTTAGACGAACGTCGTCCTGCCATTAATCGTGGACATGCATTGATGGGCGAAATCAACGTGTCGAGTGAGCAACTTAAACGCCTTGACGAACAGTTGTCAAGTGCTGAGCGTGCTGCCGAAAAACGCCAAAGCACCTTGAAGTCAAAGCAGGAGATGCTGGCCAAGGTTGAGGACGGCATTAAGCAGCAGCAATTACACAAGCAGTCGCTTGAGGCACACCGTCACATGTTCGATAAGTTTGACCTTATCATGAACAAGTTGCCCACCTTGGGCGAGCAAACCCACCGCAACCAAGAGAGCCATGCCAAGCAAACGGCCTTGCGCAAACGTCAATCTGAACTGCAAGCTCAAGGCGAACGTGCTGAGCAAGAACAACATAAAAATCAAGCCAAACTCAATGCTTTAAGGAGTGAATTGCTCATTCACCGCCAAACCAACCAAGGACACGATTCGGCTAAACTACAAAAGGCCGCTGCCGACAATCGTAACCGATTGGCTGCTTTGGTACGTGCTGCGGCTTTGTGGCAACACATATCTGAGGGCTATGCTCAAATAGCCGAAAAAACAGCGGCACAAAAGCGTGAAGAAACCGAATTGGCGCAAAAGCAGCTATTGTTGCAAAAGGTGGAGATTGAGGTGCGCTCGTCTGAGGAGGCCTTCGCGCGTGTGTCAACAGCCTACACTCTGAGCCAGTCGCAAAACATAGTGCAGTTGCGCAAGCAGTTGAAAGAGGGTACGGCATGCCCTGTGTGTGGCGCCACACACCACCCTTATCACACTGAGACGGAACGCGAATTGGGTGAACTACTCAATAACCTCGACAAGGAGCATGCTGCCTTGCGTCAAGACTTAGAGTTGAAGCGCAACCGCATGGAAAACTTACGTGTTGAGGTGGCTGCTAATGCAGCCCGCATTGAGGCGGATGCTCGTGCCTTGGCCGATCGTAAAAAACGACAAGAGGCCGATGTTGAAGAGTGGAAAACGTATGCCGACCTTGACAACTCGTTTGCCGATTGTTCAGCTACGGTAAATCGCGATGCACGTCGCATGATGATTCAGCTGCTCATTGACAACACCACCCGTGCTGCCGATGAGGCCGACCGCGAACTTGAAACGTTTAACTTTCACCAGCAGCACATCAACCGCTTGAACGAGGAAATTTCACAACTCGACACGTTGATGGCTACCAACCGCACTTACCTTGACAAGGTGCATACCGAAGCACAAATAGCTACTGCCGCGGCTGAGGATTTGCAGCAAACCATTAATTTGTCTGATCGTGCTTGTGCCGAACTCTACACCGACCTTGACGAAATGATTACCCTTTCGGGCTGGTTTACAGCATGGAAGAACAATGCCGATGGCTTGCGCATGCGCCTAACTAACTTACACACCGACTGGAATCAAACTTGCCACACACTTGATGAGGCCGAACGTTCAGCAGCCTTGTTGCGCGAGGAAATTAAAGGTGCTGAGACCAATGTCACTGAAGATAATCGCCATGTGGTGCAATGCCGAGAAAGCCGTGATGCCATACGTGAAGACTTGAGCAGCAAACGTGAGGAACTACGACGTTTAATGGGTAATAGCACACCGCAAAAGGAGGCTGAAGCCTTGCAACAAGCCATTGTTGCAGCTCGTGAAACGGAGCAAAAGGTGCGTAACGACTTTGAAGCAGGACAAGGACGCCTGCGACAACTTGAGGGTAAACGTGACAATTTGCTGAAGAATCGTCTGGATAGCCAGCAGCAACAGCAGCAAAAGCAACAGGAACTCGACTTGCTCATTGCTCGCTACAATGGTACGCACTCACCCGTACAATTCAATGAACTTGACCGCATCTTTACGGCCAACACCGATTGGAAGGCTCTGCGCCAGCACATTGATGAACTCAAGGAGCAACGTGTGCTTGCTTCTAACTATCTTGAACAAGCCCGCACCGAACTGCAAGCATTAAGGGCCGACACTCATCGTCCCGTTCTCAATGCTAAGTTGAGCGAAAAAGAAGAATCGACACAACCTACCGCTTCGACACCAACTCACAATGGTGAGTCTACTTCAGCCATCTCAGCACAGATGGTGAAGGCGCAAAGCGATGACCGCGCTTTTTACCAAAACTTGCAAGTGGTGCTCACCAACGAACTTCGCGAGCAACGTGAGCAACTGGAGCAATGCAACAAAGAACTCATGCAGGTGAGCGAACGCTTAGCTGTGCATGAGCGCTGCTTACAGCGTAGTGCTACTCTTAACGACAAACTCTCGGCTGCTAAAGCCAACCAAGTAGAGTGGACACGCTTAAACACTCTCTTTGGTTCGGCCGATGGTAAAAAGTTCCGTACCATGGCGCAAAGTTTTACCTTCAACTATTTGGTGGCACACGCCAACCATCATTTGCGTATGCTTTCACCCCGTTATGAGTTGCAACCCATCCCCACTACGCTGACGCTTGAAATTATCGATCACGACATGTTCGATGAGCACCGCTACGTGTCATCCCTATCGGGTGGCGAAACATTTGTAGTATCCTTGGCTCTGGCCTTGGGCTTGGCCTCACTCTCCAATAAAAATTTGGTCATAGGCTCCCTATTCATTGACGAAGGTTTTGGCAATCTTGATCGCGACTCACTCGATTTGGTCATGGTGGCATTGTCGAACCTTGAAAATGCTCAAGGACGCAAAGTAGGTGTCATTAGCCACACCGACCAAATACGTTCTCAAATATCACCGCAAATTGTGCTGCGTCGTCGTCCAGGCAGCAGTAGCTCAATTGTCGAGGTGGAGTAGATGATGACGTTCAACCCTTTGTGGTAAGTAGGTTTTTAAAATTAGTACCCGTTGGCGGAATTTCAGGTTAACGGGTTAACAAGTTGACAGGTTAACAAGTAAGTAT
>URDV01000031.1 GCA_900546605.1 uncultured Prevotella sp. | reverse complement strand
GAGGCTGACCTACGAAAGGTACGTATATAACATACCCATGGCATCATCGTTGCGAGGTTTCTTAGCTGACCATGAAGTGTTCGAAGTTTCAAGATGCCAGAAAACCAAGCGCCAATAACGCTTTTCTTATGTTTGCCCTCTACCAACCGTCACTTTTTCAAGCGACTTCGGCGTAGGGCTACATGCCGTCATTGCACATAGAATGCAATTTAGCGTGCCAAAGTTACTAATTATTATTGGTATCGCAAAAATTAGGGCCGAATTATTTTAAGTAGAGTTGGCAAATAAAAAACATTGATGTTGTACAACATACTCTTAGGCATGATCTTATTATCCGAACATTCCTTGTGCTTTTAAGTCTACATTCATCCAATTAGTATCATCGTTGTCATTGACTCCACTTAATACGCCACCCTACTAATTCTTATTCAGTTTGTTTATATATTCTTTGAGACTTTCTATTTCTCCATCTCGCTTGTCTATGGTTTCATGAAGTTCTTTTATGGTTGAATTTAGCACATCAATGATAGACTAAGCGTATGGACTTATCATCTTGTAAATGTCATTCTACATTAGTTTCTTTATATTCTATTCAGTCTCTTGTTCTTTGGCAACTCTATCTTCATGCTTCTTGTTGTTCGACGCCTTCAGAAGTCCATATCGCTTCATCCAGCGTTGAGCTGTAGATATGCTTGTTTTGTAATGTCTGGCGATTATTTCTTTCTTCTCTGCCTGTGTAATCTCTTCATCATACAAGCAAGTCAGATCTTCTGCACAACGTGGCTTGTTAATACTCTTCGGAGTTATTCTCTCTGTTTGTTTGCAGTGTAGATCTATAATGAATTCTTTGTCTATTTGAGGAAGTGCAGATACTTCTGTATCGAGAACCATGTTGTAAACGGTTTCTATATCGTCTTGATCATTAAGAAAAATGTCAACAGACCAACTATTATCATAGACACATTGGGTATAGAAAGTAAAGTGTTTACATAACAAATGTATTATAGCATACTTAATCTGAAAATCATAAACCTTCCCATGCGTCAACATAAGAAGCTAAACCTCTACAAGAGTTAGCTCATACAGTTTCCTTAAACTATATCTCATTCGTTGATTTATCTTTGATATATGAAAATCGAATTTGTCTTTCATGGCTGATGCAATGGAATATCCATTGTGTTGAGACACAAATATACCAGACTTTGACTTTTCTTTATTTAATACACATCGTATAAAACTTTTCTTTATGTCATCAAAATAATTGCAATAGCTATAAATTAATTGGGAGGGAGAATAAATACCTACTTTCAAAGAGTTTTTGAATTGACCGATTACCTTTTCTATATCATTGGCCAAATGTTTCACAGGAATATTGGGATGGATAGAGTAATCCTCTAATATATCTTTTATTTTCATTCGTAATTTGTTTTTGTTGTATTTATCTGTTTGAATTTAGAAAACAGCCAATTCGCCTAATATTTTTTTATTGAAAAATGAAAAATATTCTACCATAGATAATAAGTCAAAAACAGATCAATTCAACAGGTCAAAAACAGGTCAAAACGATGTTTTACAAAGCTATATTAGATGATACTATAAACATCTTCATTCTATGTATGAATAATATAAACATGAACTATTCAATACAATTAGTCTACATCATATGAATCTAATGTAATACATCATAAACTATACATACTTGTAACAACATGTTATGTTCTACAAACTTTGTCTCTGTGTTTTTAGTGTTTCTGAATAAGAGGGGCGAAGCCCCAATGAGCGCAACGCGCTCACCCTGACATTTATTTAAGTAAACTCACCTGTTTCATTGATAAATATTATAAAGACAACTCTTTCCATTCAATGATGAATTCATGCTGGAGTACATCCACAACCATATACATCGAACCATGCGGCAAGCCCAAACCTACAACTACAGTTGTATCAACCCCAATAAGTAATGCTAAGGCTCCAATCTCTGCATGGTACAATATAAACGAAACTGTTTCATGGAATTATGAATATGCCTGCAACCATGGTATTGATGTGAAGAAGCATAGCCTTTACAATTATGTTTATCGGCAGAGAAAGTATAGTGAAAAACGTGGGTAAACGCATCAAAATAAAAACCGTATCAATTTAATCTTATATAGGGTTTATTATGAGCTTGATTTCAGTATCAACATAACCTTTTAGATTATTTCGATGCAGTTTAGCATAGTTGTTTTTCGTATATTCCAAATACCATGTATCTTCGAGGTGGACAAACAATCAAAGACACAGATATGGAACAAGTCGTATTATTTTGCCGAGTCTCAACACAAATCCAAGACTATGAACGACAAGTCTCAGACTTAACTCTGCTTGCCGAGAGACATAATTGGAGTATTGCTGAAACATTTACGGAAAAGGTGAGTGGAGCTAAAAAGAATGAAGAACGTAAGGAACTGACAGCCCTCCTCGCATACGTGCGCGCGCATAATATAAATAAGGTATTGGTTACGGAACTTTCTCGTTTGGGCCGTGATACTCTGCAAGTGCTTACCGCTATTGAAAAGCTCAACAAGGCTAAAGTCTCATTGTATATCATGAACTACAACATAGAGACTCTTACCCATGATGGAAAAATAAATCCCATGAGTCAGTTTATGATTACTATCTTGGCAGAAGTAGCCCGTATGGAACGCAAGACAATAAAGGAACGTATGGAAAGTGGTTACAATAATTTCCGAGCCAACAACGGTAAAGTTGGTCGTAAAACTGGTTATCGTAAAAGTGAAGAACAGTTTCTTGAACAATACAAAGATGTCATCCGATTATTGAAAAAAGGCGTAAGTCTACGAGACATAAGCAATGCAACAGGCATATCTGTGAATACTATCAGAAAATGCAAGACTTTTATATAACTCCTTTTTATTACTGATAAATATAATAGCTCATATAGAGCTTTTTATTCGTAAAAAGTTTTTTCAGGCACTCTCTGAGTTTTATCAGGAGTGCCTGTTTTCGTTCTTATGCTTAAACCTCACGCCGTCTTTTTCCCATCAATCTTTGGGACAAAGTCGAAACCGAGTTTGTCTACTACAGACGCAAGATTATCTGGTAGGAACTCTGCATAGACTCTTTCTGTGACTCCTGTTGTCGTATGCCCCAACAATCGACTTATCTCGCTGATGTCGGCTCCTGTGGCAAGGGCAAGGACTGACCAAGTGTGGCGAGCGACATGAAAAGTCAAATCTTGTTTCCATTTCAATCCATGTGAAATGGCACGGAGCGACGTATTAATTGTATTGTTCCAAGAGTTTCGGCGACGGTAGATAGCTTCATTATCATTCAAGTCAAAATTCTCTGGCAGTAAGTCAAAGACAAAGACTTTGTTTCTGCCTTTCCATTTGTCAAGGATGCGAAATACAGGTTCGTTCAACGGTATAGTATTGCGGTTACGAGTCTTGACCTGCACCTTACGGATAACCCTATTCTTGAAATCAATGTCCTTCCATCGCAGTGTCATTACATCCACCATACGCATTCCACAAGCATGGAAGGCAAAAAGCCACATTTCAAGAAACTCCTTTCGTCTGGGTTGTTCTACAGCATCATAAGCAGCCACCAATTCTTCGAGCTGTTCCTGTCTCAGATATTTTATGTTATTCTCTTCATCGTCAAGTCTGTCCTCTTCCTTCATATACAAGTCTTGTAGAGCAGCGTTTAGGTGATGAGATACATAACCCAACTGACAAGCATATTCACACGCTTGGAGTATCGGACTAAGTGTCTTGTTTACTGTCGTTGTTTTCTTCTTGGCAAGGAAGCGGTATTTTCGAAAATCAATAAGCAAGTCCTCGTTTATCTCTGAGACATATATCAGTTCCTTGTGCTCACCATGGGTTCCTTTGTGTTCAAGTAGCAGATATTCTTCAAACTTATTCAGATATGAGATACCATTCTTCCATGTGCTCACGCCTATTTTACCTTTATTATAACGGCTTTCTATCAGTTCTTTAGCGAATGTTATGAAGTCCTTGCCTCCATCGGGACGTAACACTTCATCATTATCGTCAAGAAATGAGCGGATAATGTCGCAGGTGATGTGTTGATGAATCTCGTAATACTGGTGTATCTTCATATCTATGTCTTCAATACGTTTGTGCAGGGCATTGTTGTAGTATTTGTAGTCAGTGTTTGCTGTGGCGCGTATCTCTCCGATTCCACCATACCCTTTGTCGTTCCACTCCTTGGCAAACACACTAATGCCGGTAGACTTGCGGGCATTGTCTGCTTGCCAGTTGTATTCGATATAGATTTGGTACTTCTTGTCAGGTTGCGCTTTCTTTGGTGCACGCAACTTTAATTTTCCTTTTGGATAGCTTCGCGATATTCTTCCCATATACAATAATATGAATTTGATTTTATGCACTCTATACGCGAAGATAGCAGAAAAGTTTATCAGAATTAAATGATCAGCGAAGAAAGAATTCAGAAAGTACCGATTATTGATCATTTAATTCTTCAAAATATACTTATTTGAGCAGTTTATTTGGCGGTAAAAGAACGGAAAAAGCGGTATAGGAATATTGTTGTACAATTCCTATACCGCTTATATTCAACGCTTTAAGCTGCTTGTGTAGCTTTTTGAGCGATTAGTATTCGTCCTCGTTGAAGAGGAAGTCTTCCTTAGTAGGGTAGTCAGGCCATACGTCTTCTATGGTTTCGTATACTTCGCCTTCGTCTTCAAGTTCTTGTAAGTTTTCAACTACCTCCATCGGGGCGCCCGAACGCATAGCGTAGTCAATCAGTTCGTCTTTGGTGGCAGGCCAAGGTGCATCTTCAAGCTTTGATGCCAATTCCAATGTCCAATACATAGTGTCAGTTTATTGAGGTTTCAATTATCTTTTTACTTGTCATGGGCTGTTCTTTTGCTTAAAGGTGTTACCCTTAAAGGCAAAATTCCCATTTTGTGGCGCAAAAATACACTTTTCATTTAATAAAGCAGCTTTTAATGTGCTTTTTTTTCAGTGTATCCAGTTAAATGATTGATTTTTTTTGTCAGCGCGTATAAATAATCTGATAAACGATTTATGTAGGGCATGGTGTAAGCTTGACTCATGCGCCATGCTTCATTGGGGTGCAACTCCATTAATTCATAAAGTTCACGTTCTACACGTCGGCAAACAGTGCGCGTTACATGTGCTTGTGCAGCCACAGGGTGTCCACTGGGTAACACAAATCCATGAAACAGTCCACCTAATTGTTTACTGATGTAATCAATTTGTGCTTCAAGCATAGCCACATCTTCAGGTCCTGGTGTAGGATATTTTTCCATGAGTGACGTACTGCCACCATCAACACTGAGGTTAAACAAAAATTGTTGCACGGTTTGCAGCAGCCGAATGTCAAACAGCAAGCTACCATCAGTCAGTTCAAGAGTCTGCATTTGAGCTACGAGCAGGCCAATGTGTGAACTCAGTTCATCAAGCAATCCGTAGTAATGTATGTGGGGCGAGCACTTACTCACTTGTTCACCATTGGCAAGTGAAGTGCTGCCAGCATCACCTTTGCGAGTATAAATCATGTGTTTAAGTATTAAAGGGTTAATGATGTGATGGGCATACAACAAGGGTTGTATTTAGCCCCCTCCCTCTCTTGTCCCGTGAAGCCAATGTGCTTAATAAAAGTTTACCACATAGTGTTGCCGTTGCAAGTCGGGATGGTTAATGATGATGCCAAAGTCGTGCAAGTCAAAGGCAATAACAGCATTTGGGTGCTGTAGCAGTTGCAGCCATGCTTGCTTGTTAGCTCCCGCCACTTGGTTAAGCACCAACATGCCGCCTACTGGTAATGATTCAATTAAAGAGGTTGCAAGCTGGGGCCATAAGGGAGCTGCCATCACCATGTCGGCCATAGCTTGTGCATCGGTCACATAGCGTGTGTGAGCGCAAGCGGCTTGCATAAATTTAACGGGCAAGCATTTCATGTCGTAGCCAACCAAGCGACAACAATGTGCTTGTTGAAAGTTAGCCAGACGAAAGAGCAGTCTGCAATCTTTAAGTCGCAGGCCCTGACGCTGTTGCTGTTGTGCTTGAGCATACACCTTTTTAAGCATAGCATCGGCATAATAATGCCCCGATTCATACACCACGCCCGTAACAAAGTTAAAGGCGTAGGGCGAATGTATGCCATATCCTTGGCGATGACGAAAGCGTGTCAGCCAATTCCATGTGCGTTTAGCTATGTGGTGATGCAAAGGGGTTATCATAATAGCAAAGTTACACACTTTTGTGTTAGTGTGTGCAGTATTCAGCCTAAATTGCTAATTATTTCATCAAAATAGAACTTTTTTAGTTATAAGTTTGTGTGTAATATATAAACTACGTATATTTGCCGTGTGTTTTTCATTAAAATGTGGTCAAAAGCGATGCTAAAAATGTTATGAATACGGTGGTATTTTTAGTTTTTAGATATATAATGTCGCTTTGCACCTTGATAAGGGCCTATCGTTGTGAAATGATTGTGAACCACAAAAAAAGTGCGCCTGTGCACCATCATTGTATGGTGTGCAGGTTTTTTCTGTATATAGGCATCAGTTTTTGTGGTTAATTGCTGCGCGAAGGTAGGCTTCGGCTCGGCAGAGAAAATGAAAGTTCTTTGACTTTCATTTTGCTCTTCTCTCGCCTTGCACTCCTTTGCTGCGCGAAGGTAGGCTTCGGCTCGGCAGAGAAAATGAAAGTTCTTCGACTTTCATTTTGCTCTTCTCTCGCCTTGCACTACCTTTGCAAATCATAATCAAAACAACATTAAAAATAACATTGGTGTAAATCTTGGTAAACTTGTCAATTTGTTTACTAATTCTGCCAATGCGTATAAAATATAATATATTAAGCTGACCATGAATTGGTTAACGAACACATTACTCACCCCATCGGCCATACAAGCCGTTATTGTTATTTGCCTGATTAGCGCGTTAGGACTTGGTTTGAGCAAAGTGCGTATTAAAGGCATTAGTTTGGGCGTGACATACGTTTTCTTTTTTGGAATTTTGGCTGGAGCTATAGGGCTGCATGTTGATAGTCAGATGCTTAACTATGCTGAGAGCTTTGGCCTTATATTGTTTGTTTACACATTGGGCTTGCAGGTAGGTCCTGGCTTTATGAGCACCTTTCGTAAGGGTGGCACCACGCTCAACCTTTTAGGTTTGGGTGTAGTGGCGTTAGGCACCCTTATAGCCTTGGTGGCAGGTTGGATGGGCCTATTGCCTTTGCAGGACATGATGGGAGTGTTATGCGGTGCTACCACCAACACTCCCGCATTAGGTGCAGCACAACAAACGCTCAAGCAACTGGGCATGCCAGCTTCGGGTGCAGCCCTTAGTTGTGCCGTTACCTATGCCTTTGGCATGGTGGGGGTTATATTGGCCTTATTGCCTGTTAAGGGTTGGCTATCGCGTCATGAAAAGGCTGCCGATGATGACCACGATGATGAGGCTTTTATTGCCTCATTTGTAGTGTGCAATCCTGCTGCCTTTGGACACACGTTGGGCGAGTTGAGTGGCATGGACGAGGGCAAGTTTGTGGTGTCGCGCTTGTGGCGCGATGGCAAGGTGATATTGCCCAATGCACAAACTATACTCGAAAAGGATGACCGCATACTCGTCATAACACAAACTCGCCAAGTGGCACAGCTAACCCTCTACTTTGGGCAACGTGATGATAAAAACTGGAATGCGGGCGATGTTGATTGGAATGCTTTGGACTCAAAGCTGATATCGCAGCGCATACTTATTACGCGTGCTAATATTAATGGGCGTCATTTGGGCGACTTGCAGTTGCGCAATCGCTATGGTGTGAATGTGAGCCGTGTGCAACGTTCCGGCATACAGTTGGTGGCAACTCCTAATCTTATACTTCGTATGGGCGACCGTGTTACGGTGGTGGGCGAAGCCGAAAGCATAAAGCATGTGGCTGATGAATTGGGCAATGTGGTGCGCAGACTTGACGAGCCCAACATGGTTACTATATTTATAGGTATAGTGTTAGGTTTGTTGCTGGGTAGCATACCTGTGTTCATACCAGGCATTAAGTTTCCTGTAACCTTGGGTTTGGCTGGTGGCCCTATAGTAATGGGTATACTCATAGGAGCCTTTGGTCCGCGTTTTCACATGGTGGCATACACCACCACCAGTGCCAACCTAATGTTGCGTTCATTGGGCTTGTCAACTTATTTAGCGTGCTTAGGTCTTGATGCGGGTAAGGACTTTGTAGCCACCGTTATGCAACCACAAGCTTTGTGGTGGATAGGCATAGCACTTGTCATCACTCTCGTTCCTGTTATCATTATGAGCATAGTGAGTGTTCTCCTTTCGCGTCGCAGCTATGCCACCACAGCAGGTATGTTGTGTGGAGCTATGGCAAACCCCATAGCCTTGCAGTATGTCAACGACTCTTTGCCTGGCAATGATAAAGCTTCAGTGGCTTACGCCACAGTTTATCCTTTAGGCATGTTCTTAAGAGTTATCATAGCGCAGCTTATTGTGATGTTTTGGGCGCAGTAGGTTCACAGGTAAGTAAGTTTAGAATATTTTAAGGTGGGTCTTGAGGTCAAAATAAGCCTCACAACTTCAGAACAAACCGAAACCCCACAAACAGAACAAATACAAACAAAACAATATATGCAAAGCATTTTCAAAAAAATTCAAGCAGACCTGCTGGTAGTGCTCATCTTCTTAGCAGTAAGCGTGGCCTATTTCATTTCGCCGTTGAGCGAAGGCCTCGTTTTAGGCGGGCACGACAGCGTAGCTGCAGTTGGGCTCGGACAAGAGCAAAAAGAGTATCGAGCCACTCATGGTGGTGAAACTACTCGATGGTCAAATGCCATATTCAGTGGTATGCCTACTTATCAAACGGCACCCACGTATAGTGCCACCGACACCGTTTCGGCACTTTCGCAGATTTACGGACTCGGCACAGGACATTGGTTCCCAGCAATAAGTTATTTATTCCTTTATTTGTTGGGCTTTTACATCTTGCTGCGTGCATTCAACTTTAAGCCCTACTTAGCAGCACTTGGAGCTGTGCTATGGGCCTTTTCGTCCTACTTTATGATTATTATTGCAGCAGGACATATATGGAAGGTGATGACCCTTGCATTCATACCTCCCACCATAGGCGGCCTTATATTGTGTTATCGTGGCAAGTACTTGTGGGGTGCCGCTGTAACAGCCTTGTTCACAGCCTTTCAGGTAATGAGCAACCATATGCAAATGACCTACTACTTCTTGTTCGTCATGCTCTTTTTGGTGATAGCCTATTTTGTTGATGCCATTGTGCGCCATAAGTTAGGTTCATGGCTCAAGGCCACTGCCGTGTTGGCCGTAGCAGGTGTGTTAGGCGTGGCAGCCAATCTGCCTAACATATATCACACCTATGAGTATGCCAAAGAGTCAATGCGTGGTAAGGCCGAACTCACTCCGCAACCCGCGGCAAAAGGCGAAACGGCACAAAAGCAAACTGATGGACTTGACCGCGACTACATAACAATGTGGAGCTATGGCATAGACGAAACACTCACGTTGCTTGTGCCCGATTACAAAGGAGGTGGCTCACAATCTATTCTCGACCGCGATGGGGTAGAGGATCTACCAGGCTACGATGACTTTTACCAGTGTGCGGGACAAACGCAAGCTGCTATGCAACAAGCCAACATTCAAGCCTATCCTCCTGGAGTACAATTATATTGGGGCGACCAACCCTTCACCGTAGGCCCCGTTTATATTGGAGCCTTTGTATGCTTCTTGTTCATATTAGGCTTGTTCTATGTAAAGGGACCTGTCAAGTGGGGCCTATTAGCAGCCACCCTGTTGAGCCTGTTCTTTGCTTGGGGCAAAAACATAGGAGTGACTGACTTCTTTATCGACCATTTGCCCATGTATGCCAAGTTCCGCACCGTAAGTTCTGCATTGGTTATAGCAGAATTTACCATGCCCTTGTTGGCAGTGCTCTGTTTGTATGAAATATCGCGTAACAAGCAACTCTTTAACCTTACCAGTTGGAAGGGTGCCCCATTATGCAAGCGCATAGGTCTGCCAGTAGCCAGCGTTTTAACATTAGGCTTAAGCCTGTTGTTGTGGGTAGCTCCTGGTGTAGCGGGCGACTGCATATCGACAGCCGACATGCAAACCTTCGACATGATGCGTCAAGCAGGCTTCCCTGCCGACCTTATAGGGCGTTACATGGCAGCTATCACCTCTATGCACCATGCCATACTATCGGCCGATGCTTTGCGTTCAGCTTGCATTATAGTGTTAGGCATGTTAGTGTTGTGGGCCTATGCCACCGACAAGTTAAAGGGGTGGATGTGCTGTTCACTCTTAGCCCTTATCTGTTTGGCCGACTTGTGGCAAATTGATAAACGCTATCTTAACGACGACTCGTTTACCGACGAAACAACACAGAGTGAAGGCTTTGCCAAGTCACCAGCCGATGCACGCATATTGCAAGACAAGAGTTACTATCGCGTGTTGAATCTTAGCACAGGCGGCAGTCCGTTTAACGAAACGACTAACGCCACCTCTTACTATCATCATAGCATTGGTGGTTACCATGCAGCCAAGTTGCATCGCTATCAAGACTTGATTGACCGACAACTAAATGCTGAAATACAGCACTTAGCCGATGCCATAAACAATGCAGAGGGTGACATGACGCGTGTGCCAGGCGATAGTGTAGCGGCAGTGCTCAATATGCTCAACACCAAGTACATCATGTTTGGTAAGCAGGCAAACCAAGTTATTGAAAATCCCTATGCTAATGGCAATGGGTGGTTTGTACGCCAACTCAACTTTGTAAAGAATGCCGATGCTGAAATGGCAGCACTTGGCAAACTTGATACCAAGCATGTTGCTGTGGCCGATGAAAAGTTCCGTTCAACACTCGAGGGCACAGCACTTGATTCAGGTAGCGTAAGTTTGCAACAATATGCTCCCAACGACTTGAAGTACACCGTAGAGTCAGCCAAGGGAGGCTTGGTAGTGTTCTCTGAAATATATTATCCGGGTTGGACAGTTACCATTGATGGTAAGCTTGCTGAGTTGGGACGCGTTAACTACGTGTTACGTGCCTTGAAGGTGCCAGCAGGCAAGCATGAGGTGCAAATGACCTTCCGCCCAGCCAGCATCACTACTACCAATACCATAGCCTATGTAGCTTTGCTCTTAGTGGTAGCATTGTTTGCTATAGCCGTGTGGCGCAATTGCCGAAAAACGGAGGTATAAGAAGTAATTTAGAAAACGGGTGAACAAGTTGACAGGTTCACCCGTTCACCAAGAATTCCGCCAATGGGTTGTATAGTAAAATTAGAAAAAACACAAAACTTCAATAGTAAACCAAAGCAATGCAGCAATACCTGTTCAAGTGTTACTGCATTGCTTTTTTTGCACATAGTGCTATGTTCAAAATGCACATGTGATGCAAAAACACCCCATATTGATAGCCATCAATCATATTGAACACCACTTATAAGAGAATTGTAAATAATAATTCGTAATTTTGCCGCATTATCCCTTACTTTGCACAATTTATTTTTATTTAAACCCATAAAGGCAAATGAAAGAATTTTTCCGCGTCATGCGGCAGTTCGTCACCCCATACAAAGGCTACCTTGTAGGCTCACTCGTGTTTAACTTGCTATCAGCAGTGCTGAATGTGTTCTCGTTCGTCAGCATTATACCCATGTTGCAAATGCTCTTTGGCATTGATCAAAATCGCTACGAGTTCATACCTTGGACTGCGGCTGGCATGAGCATGAAAGACATCGCAGTGAACAATATGTATTGGTACACCACCGAACTGATGGACCAATATGGAGCGGCCACCGCCTTGCTCTTTATAGGCTTATTCCTTATCACCGCCACGTTTTTAAAAACGGGTTGCTACTTTGCATCAGTTGCCATTATGGTGCCATTGCGCACAGGCATAGTGCGCGATATACGTAGCCACGTATATCACAAAATTATTTCCCTCCCTTTGTCTTTTTTTAGCGATGAGCGTAAAGGCGACATCATTGCCCGCATGAGTGGCGATGTAAACGAAATAGAAAATTCTATTACAGGGTCGCTCGACATGCTCATCAAGAATCCCATACTTTTGATATGCTATTTTGGTGTACTCATCTACACCTCGTGGCAGCTTACCTTGTTCACCATCATCGTGTTGCCCTTAATGGGGTGGGCCATGGGGCGCATAGGGCGCAAGCTAAAGCACAAGAGCCTTGAAGCCCAAAACAAGTGGAGCGACACGATGGCACAACTTGAAGAAACGTTAGGAGGCATGCGCATTATTAAAGCCTTCACAGCCGAACACAAAATGGTAGCTCGCTTTGATAAGGCCACCGATGAGTTCCGTTCGGCATCCAACCGAGTGCAAATACGCCAAGCATCGGCTCACCCCGTGAGTGAATTTCTGGGCACAACACTCATCGTGTTGGTGTTGTGGTATGGTGGCACACTCATATTTTCTGACCATTCGCCCATTGATGCGCCTACCTTTATATTTTACATGGTCATACTTTATAGCATCATTCAGCCGTTAAAAGATTTTTCAAAGGCCTCATATGCCATACCTAAGGGCATGGCTTCAGTTGATCGCGTTAATAAAATACTGAATGCCGAAAATCCTATAACCGAACCTACCCATCCCACTCATGTTAGTGGGCTAAACGATAGCATAGAGTTCCGCAATGTGAGTTTTTCGTACAATGGCACCACACCCGTGTTGCAAGGGGTGAACCTAACAGTGCATCGCGGACAAACCATAGCCCTTGTGGGGCAGAGTGGTTCGGGCAAGTCGACATTGGTCGACCTTTTGCCGCGCTATCATGATGTTACAGGGGGCGAAATATGCATTGATGGTGTAAATGTAAAGTCGCTTGCTTTGTCTGACCTTCGTGCTCTGATAGGCAATGTCAACCAAGAGGCCATTTTGTTTAACGACACCTTTTACAACAACATCACCTTTGGCGTTGAAAATGCTACCATGGAGCAAGTGGTTGAGGCTGCCAAGATAGCCAATGCCCACGATTTCATAATGGAGAGTGAGCATGGCTACGACACCAAGGTGGGCGATAGAGGTTGCCGCTTGTCGGGCGGACAACGTCAGCGTGTGTCAATAGCGCGTGCTGTGCTCAAAAACCCAGCCATACTCATACTCGATGAGGCCACATCGGCACTCGACACTGAGAGTGAACGCTTGGTGCAAGAGGCACTTGAACGCTTGATGAAGACACGTACCACCATAGCCATAGCACACCGACTGTCGACCATTAAGAATGCTGACGAGATATGCGTGCTTTACGAAGGACACATTGTAGAACGTGGCACACATGACGAATTGCTCAAAATGGGTGGCTATTACAAGCGCTTAAATGACATGCAGCAATTGTAAGTAAGTAGGTATTCAAAATCAGTTGATTATAGGTTGAAGAGGAAGTGTAGCGGGCTACGTGACCGATGAAACCTATGTTTACTTGTTATCATACGGCGTAGAATACGACGAGGCGTATGTGTTTAAGGATGAAGGCTTTTGCCCTT
>URDV01000030.1 GCA_900546605.1 uncultured Prevotella sp. | reverse complement strand
GCTACGAACTGTCGTTTTGAGGGTAATTACCCTTTTTGGCATGTGCATGGATTTGTTATAAAAGACTGCTATTTTGCTGTAGGCGGTCGGTCGGCTTTGTGGTATTGTGACCATTTGCAAATGATGAATACACGAGTGGATGCTCCGAAAATGTTTCGCGAAATGTACGACATCGATATTAACAACGTTGAACTTAACGATGCTGATGAGGTGTTTTGGCGTTGTAACAAGCTACACCTAAAAAACTTGAAGTTGCATGGTGGCACCTATCCATTCATGTTTAGTCAAGATATTTATGTGGATGGATTAGAGAGCGATAGCAAATATGTATTTCAGTATGTAAAGAATGTTGAGGTGCATCATGCTAAAATTACTACCAAAGATGCCTTTTGGGAGGTTGAGAATGTAACCGTTTATGACTCAGAACTGAATGGTGAATATTTGGGTTGGCACTCACGAAATTTACGTTTGGTTAATTGTCACATTACGGGTGAGCAACCTTTGTGTTATGCGCATAACTTGGTGCTTGAAAATTGTACGTTTGGTCCTGACTGTGATAGAGCCTTTGAGTACAGCATCGTGCAAGCTGACATACGTGGAGCCATAACGAACATTAAGAACCCTGCTTCGGGCACCATTGTTGCTGACCAAATAGGTTCTGTAACAATTGATGAAAACATTAAAGCTCCTGCCGATTGTGTAATCAAAACACGCGCTTGAAACGATGGTTTACGATTTTGATACTCCCATAGTTCGACGGGGCACAAACTCTTATAAGTGGGATAGCGCAACTGATGAGCAAATGTTGCCTTTGTGGGTTGCTGATATGGACTTTAAAACGGCTCCTGCTATAACCGAGGCTTTGGCCCGTCGTGTGCAGCATGGCGTGTTTGGTTACACTCGTGTGCCTGATGCTTACTATCAGGCTGTGACGGAATGGTTTGCACGTAAACACAACTTTTGCATTCAAAAGGAGTGGATTATTTATACTTCGGGAGTGGTGCCAGCTATTTCGGCCATTATTAAGTCGCTCACATCAGAGGGCGACAAGGTGCTTGTGCAAACACCCGTGTACAATTGTTTCTTTTCCTCCATTCGCAACAATGGGTGCGAAGTGGTAAGCAGCCCTTTGGTGCGTAAGGGAGATTCGTATGTAATGGACTTTGACGATTTAGAGCGCAAGGTTGCTGACCCAAAAGTTAAGGTAATGTTGCTTTGCAATCCGCATAACCCTGCAGGGCGCGTGTGGACACGTGACGAACTTCAGCAATTAGGCAACATATGTTTACGTAATGACGTAAAGGTGATAGCTGATGAAATTCATTGTGAATTGGTGTCACCTCATTATCAATATACGCCTTTTGCCTCGTTGTCTGATGAGTTGGCTCAAAACTCCATCACTTGTGTGTCGCCCAGCAAGGCTTTTAATATAGCTGGATTGCAAATAGCCAATATTATAGCCCCTCACGCCACGATACGTCAAGGTATTGATCGCGCTATAAACATTAACGAGGTGTGTGATGTGAATCCGTTTGGTGTGATAGCCACGATAGCTGCTTATAATGAAGGCGAGGAATGGTTAAAGCAACTGAATGATTACATATGGCATAATTACTTGTATTTGCAGCAATTTGTGGCCGAACATTTACCTGATTATGCTGTGTGCCGACTTGAAGGTACTTATTTGGCTTGGATGGATTGCCGAAAGTTAGCCATGCCTACTGAGCAACTTGAAGAATATTTGAAACATGAAGCGCACATATGGCTCAATGCTGGTACTATGTATGGGGCTGAGGGAGAGGGCTATATGCGTTGGAACTTAGCTTGCACACGCAGTACTTTAACTAAAGCTTTGGCTCGTTTTTCACAGTTTGTAGAGTGTCATAGTTAGTACGCAGAAAAACATTCGAAGAAAAAAAGGCGGCTTGTCACACACTTGTGGCAAGCCGCTTTTGCTTGTTTAATAAATGCTATGTTTAATTGAAATGGTTGCTTAGTTAAGTTTCGAACTAACTCTAATTTGCGCTAAGCACTCCCAAATTCCGCCTGTTATAAAAATTATTGCGTTAAGTGTCTAACGCATATAGCACAAGCTCGGGCTGCTGGCTAAATTCGAAACTCAGTTATTTATATAACGCAGAAAAAGGCATTTTGCAACACATTTCAAACAAAATCTTTTACGGGCGAGAGAAAAAACTTGTTCTATCCAGCGTAAATGGCAAAGATGGTTGGAATTTTGCTCAAATCGGGTGGGGGAGTCTGTTTCCATTCTTTAATGGACTTAGACTGCAGAAAGGCTTGATCTGTGGTTAAACCTGCGGCAATGCACAAGCGTGTGCGAGGATGGCAAGTGGATAGAATGTCGGCTATTATTTTATGATTTCTGTAAGGTGTTTCAATGAAAAGTTGAGTTTGGTGTTCGGCTACAGATCGGCTCTCGAGTTGCTTCAGTCGTTTGGCTCGTTCGTTAGGGTTAATGGGCAAATAGCCATGAAAGGCAAAACTTTGGCCATTAAAGCCTGACCCCATTACGGCCAACAATATAGATGAAGGTCCTACTAATGGCACAACATGTAACCCTTCGCGTTGCGCTATGGCTACCACGTCAGCTCCAGGGTCGGCCACAGCAGGACAGCCTGCTTCACTAATAACGCCCATTGACTCTCCAGCACGCAAGGGGTCAAGGTATTTTGAAAAGCGTGCCACATCGGCGTGTTTGCCCATGGGGTAGAAGGTGAGTTCGTCGATGTTGATGTTGCGGTCAACTTGTTTTAGAAAGCGACGAGCTGTGCGCACCTCTTCAACAATAAAGTGGCGCAGACTTAATATAACTTCTTTGTTATATGCTGGCAGCACGTTTTGCAGCGGAGTGTCGCCCAATGTAACGGGTATGAGATATAATGAAGCCATTTTTTTTATTGGGTAAAAAACTTGGGTGGAAAGTGCAAAAATGAAAAACAAGGTAAGAGGAACGTTTATGATGGGGCTTTTGGGTAAAGTGCTTATTAGCACTCCAATCATTGGTTAATCCACCTACTTAAACGTTCCTCCTAATTCATATGCAAGAAAAGTGTGAGAGATATATTTATTGCATATATTTACTCTCTTTTAGAATGCGTTGGTAGTCAGTAATGCGAAGCAACGAGTCAAGATTTACTTTAGGGTGATGTTGCATGTAGCTATCAACTATGCGCATCCCTATCCATAGTCCAATGCCACGTGAATGTGGATGTTTGAAGTATGGATGTGTGGTAGCTGTTAACACAACATTTTGACGTAATATAGAATCCTGACTAAACCATATGGGGGCTTGTCGCAAAATGTTCCAACATGAGTCCTCATGTTGGATATACCAATGCTTTGTAGTAGGTTGAACGGCAGCCACATCAATGGGGTCGCTATCAATCAGTTGTGCCACCACCCATCCTATTTTTCCTTGATGAATAATCATGCCCCCCAAGGTGCGTCGCGGCACTTGCTTGCGAAATGGAAACTGCTGGTTTAAGTAAAAGAACAAACATTCTTGCACTATGCGCGAAGGCTCCATTGTGGCACGTTGATTCTCGTAGAAGTACTTTTTGTACGGAGGGTAGTTAGTACCTAAATATTTGTCAAGGCTTATGCCAATAAGGCTATCACCTACCACAATACTTTGGTTAAAGGCAGAGTTTTGTGTGTAGATACGAGGGACAACGAAATTGCGGTTTTCTTCATTGATTCGTGAAAAAGCTTTATGCAATTCTTTTTCATAAACAGAAAGGTCCTCGAATTTATGAGCTACATCTTTTCGCAGTTTAATCAAGGTGGCATTATTATAAAAGGCCCGCAGACTATCCTCTATGCCTTCTTGGTCAGCGCGTCCTAATCGCAGCACATCCTCAATCAACGCACGTGTTTCGCGTGGAAACTCCGTGTTCATTTTTTGCCAGAGTGCAATATTGCCTGTGCTGACATAATCATCAACAATATGGTCATAGCGGACAATCCTTTGAGGACTGTCCGCTCCTTCCTTAATAAGGCTGCGGTCAAACTGACAGCTGGCTATGCAAAGTGTAAGGAATCCTGCTTGCAAAGCCTGCATTATGTTACGCTTTTTTATCAAAAATATTAAGTTTTGTTGGTGCAAAGATAGTGCAAGGCGAGCGCAATGCAAAATGAAAGTTGAAAAAACTTTCATTTTGCATTGCCGAGCCGCTGCCTATCTTCGCAAAAGCAGAGATAGTGCAAGGCGAGCTGGGTGCAAAATGAAAGTTGAAAAAACTTTCATTTTGCATTGCCGAGCCGCTGCCTATCTTCGCAAAAGCAGAGATAGTGCAAGGCGAGCTGGGTGCAAAATGAAAGTTGAAAAAACTTTCATTTTGCATTGCCGAGCCGCTGCCTATCTTCGCAAAAGCAGAGATAGTGCAAGGCGAGCTGGGTGCAAAAATAGAAAGAGAAAAAGCGCAAAACATTCATGATGCATTGCGCTTTGTGAAAGATAACATCAGCTATTTCAGTTGACTGAATTTTTTTATACCTTTTATATAATAGAGCCAAAGTATGCTTTGAGGTATACGTTCGGCTATGTTTTTGCCACCATTCACAGCTAATTGCAAGTTGCGTTGACGGTCGGGAACAAATTCATGACAACGTTGTTTAAACTCCTTACGAGCTTTCATTACAGCCTTAAAGTTCTTAATGTCGCCCGTAGCTAAAAACTTAATAGCAGCCACCCAGTCAAGCAACGTGCGTGTACGCATAACAGGGGTTAGTTCGTCTTGAGGCAGGTTCTTGTAAAGCATAAACAAGTTGTTGCGAAAGTTGAGAAACGTTTTACGCGGATTACCTGCATCAAGAGTTCCACCCCCCACATGGTAAGCCACGCTATTGGGCACACACACAATGTCACGTCCACGGGTACGCAGCCGCCAACAAAGGTCTATTTCCTCCATATGGGCAAAGAAACGTCCATCCAAACCTCCGCTTTGTATCCAATCATCCTTACGAATTAATAAAGCCGCTCCTGTAGCCCACAACACGTGTTGTACAGTATCATATTGTCCCTCATCCTTTTCAACATCTGCAAAAATGCGACCTCGGCAAAATGGGTAGCCGAAATGATCAAGGTATCCACCTGCACCGCCAGCGTATTCAAACATCGACTTTTGCTTTTGGCTCAGCAACTTGGGTTGGCAAGCAGCCACTTCAGAATGCTGCTTCATGTAGGCAAGTAAAGGAGTCAACCACCCTTGAGGCACTTCAACATCAGAGTTCAGCAATAAGTAATAAGGTGCATCAATCTGTTTGAGTGCTTGGTTATAGCCCTCGGCAAAACCATAGTTCTGGGGCAAGGGTAACTGAATAACTTCAGGAAAATGTTGAGACAACATTTCAAGAGACCCATCAGTTGACCCATTATCGGCTACAATTACGCACCCCTCAGGTTGTGAGTGTTGCACAACTGATGGTAAAAAGCGTTGCATCATGTCACGCCCATTCCAGTTGAGAATGACAACGGCTATTTTATCTGTCTTAATCATATATGGCTTATTTTGATCTTCTACTCACAAAACTTGAATGAAGTAATATTGAGTTTGTAGTAGAAGTTGTTTGTGCATATCCTTTTGCCGTTTTTGCACCCCTTGTTCAGACTACAAAAAATGACTAAAAATACATGCAAAAAAATGCTCAACTTCAATCTTTTACCATTACTAAGCATTCACCATCGCTGGTTAAATTTCCGAGTTGAACAGTAGTGACTGTGTTGTCTTCTACCAATACGCCATTAGCTTGCTTTACGCGAATGTAGTTATCGGTAAACCCTTGCATAGGTTCGCCCTCGCGAGCATGTTCCCAAAGCACAGGGCGGTTGGTACCAATAAACCGCTTGTAATGATTCAAACGTTTTTGTTCAGAAAGAGCCAATAGGCGCTGGCTACGCTCATGTTTTGTTTGGGGTGAAACAACATAAGGTATTTCAAGTGCTTTAGTTTCTGGGCGTTCACTATAGCTGAATACGTGAAGTTGTGAAATGTCAAGTCCCTCAATAAAGTGATAAGCCTCTTCAAAGTACTCATCAGTTTCACCGCGCATGCCCACAATCACATCTACCCCAATAAAGGCATCAGGCATGATTTGCTTTATGCGTTGAATTTTGTGAGCAAACAAGGCTGTGTCGTAATGGCGGTGCATGAGCCGGAGCACAGCGTCAGACCCGCATTGTAGTGGAATGTGAAAGTGAGGCATAAAAGCACGCGATTGTGCACAGAAGTTAATGATTTCATCTGTTAGCAAATTAGGCTCAATGCTCGATATGCGGTAGCGTTCAATGCCCTCCACCTTGTCAAGTGCTTGAATCAGCTGTAAAAAGTTTTCGCCTGTTGAACGGCCAAAGTCGCCTGTGTTGACTCCTGTTAGCACAATTTCTTTGCCACCTTCAGCAGCCACTTGCTCAGCTTGTTTCACTAGTGAGGCTATGCTGCCATTACGTGAGCGTCCACGAGCTATGGGTATAGTGCAGTAGGTGCAGTAATAGTTACATCCATCTTGAACCTTTAAAAAATAGCGTGTGCGGTCGCCGCGAGAGCATGAAGGCACAAAGGTACGAATGTCTTTAGTGGGCACGCTAATAGCTTCGTGGCAAGCATCACCTTCAAGCGCAAGCTTTTGCGACATGCGCTCTTCTATGTAATGTACTACTTCGCCCTTTTGCTCCATGCCTAACACCAGGTCAACCCCAGGGAAGGTGGCTATTTCGTCAGCCTTTAACTGGGCATAGCATCCCATTACCACCACAAAGGCACCTGGGTGTTCGCGTGTGAAACGGTGAATAGCTTGTCGACATTTATGGTCGGCAACATCTGTTACCGAGCACGTATTGACAATGCAAATGTCTGCCTTTTCACCCTTTTGAATGGTTTGTACACCTTCGCGTTCCATTTGGTCGCGTAGTGATGAGGTTTCAGCAAAGTTGAGTTTGCAGCCTAATGTGTGGTAGGCTGCTTTCTTATTTTGTAGTAATGACATTTCTTTATACCTATATTATATATGTGTACGTACATGTGTGCATCACGCATTATGGTGTAATGGGGGCATGTGAATGTTATAGCCCCATGCTGCCCAACTGTCATGAGATACCCCACACCACCACGCATTATTTTAGCTATATAATGGGTGTTGCAAGTGCAAAGGTACAAAGTTTTTGTTGAAATCTTTTCTATGTGAACTGACACTTAGTGCTGAAAGGGTGAAGTATTGGGGTAGTGAAGAGAGTATGTAAAAGGGGAAAGTTACTTTAGATTATACTACTTTTGCAATCTGTATATTTCAAAAATTAATTACAAGATAAATTATTGTCAAATAAGCGCATATTTTTTTGCGAAACATTTGTACGGATTGAAAAAGTCCTTACCTTTGCAGCGTTTTAAAAAGGCAATTGATTGTTTTACTTAAAAATTTAAAAGACACAATGAAAAAGTTAGTTTTCATGTTCGTAGCTTTCGCAGCTATCTCTTTCGCTTCATGCGGTAACAAAACTTCTGACGCAGCTGCTACTAACGACAGCGATTCTGTAGCTGTTGATTCAACAGTAGACTCAACTTCAGTTGATTCTTCAGCTGCTGCTGCTGACACTACTGCTGCTACTGCTGACACTACTGCAGCTCAGGCTTGAGAGCCAGCAGCTTAACTAAAGTTTTTTAGCTAAGCGAACTCGCTACAACAACGAGAGAAACTGAAACCTGTGGGACCGCGTTCCGCAGGTTTTTTTGTGTGCCTATGTTTGGATGTCAAGTTATCTACATTTTGATAAGAAGATATAATAACACCTTATGCAAATGGGCATGATATTGCATACTGCTGCGCAGAAGCAGACATGCATGATATAGAAGCAGACATGCATGAGATATGTTTGCGTACTTAAGTAGGTAAAAAAAGGATGGTTGCCCACTCGAAACTTTTTAGTTCGTGTGGGCAACCATTCATTTTATGAGGCAGATGGCTTTGTCAGTCATTTGTGTTACTGGTCATCGTTCTTTACATACCCTTGATATTTTTCAGGCAAGGCAGCCATGATGATGCGGTATGACTCATTCATGGTTGTTTTAATGTCTTCGCTACTATGTGAGGTAGGATAGATGGGTTTGTGAATGATAAGGCGCATGGGGTGACGATGTACAAAGTTGACACCAGCCATGCGTGTGAGCACATCAAATGAGCCATCAATAGTTACGGGCACAACGGGTAGTTGTAAGTCATCAGCTAATAAAAAGGCTCCTTTGCGAAAAATGCCCATGTGACCTGTAAAGGTGCGAGCGCCTTCAGGAAAAACAACTAAAGAAGTACCTCCTTGCAATGTGGCACGTGCCTTGTCAATAGTGTCCTTAATAGCCTTGGGACTTGATTTGTCAACAAAGATGTGGCGAGCACGTTCACAAGCGTAGCCCACCAATGGCATTTTGCGCAAGGCTTTCTTCATCATCCACTTAAAGTTGCAACCTAAGTAGCCGTAGATAAGGAAAATGTCCATAGGCCCTTGATGATTGGCTACGAACACATAACTTTGATGGTAATCAATGTTTTCGCGTCCCTCAATGTGTATGGGGAGCAATAGTACACGACACACAATGCGCGACCACCATTTGCCTGGGTAATAGCCAAACACATGGGCATTAAATAAGCCACCAACGATAGTAACCAATGCTGTAATAATGGTGGCTACAAAAATAATGGGTAGCGCAATACACAATTGGTATACCTTATATATAAAGGGAATTTTCATAAAGTGTGATGCTTTCAGTTTGAATGAAAGTTAACGATTATAGCAAATGGCCTGTCCACGGAACTTTTCATCAGTAACGTGTCCACGGTTAAAGATGGGGAAACCATTGCAGAATGTACGTTCTACACGCCAATGGAACACATGTCCCTCCAGCGGACTCCAATTGCATTTGCTTTGAATGCGATTAGGGGTAAGTGTCCAAGGCACATTGGGGCGTACCATTACAATGTCAGCTTTATAGCCTTCGCGCAGATAACCGCGGTTTTCAATTTGTAGTAGTTCAGCTGGATTGTGACACATGAGTTGCACCATGCGTTCAATGGTCATTACACCCGCATCAACCAGCTCAAGCATAGAAACGAGTGAAAACTGTATCATGGGCATGCCTGAAGCTGCTTTAGCACAACCGCCCACTTTCTCGCTCATGCGGTGAGGAGCATGATCAGTTCCAATGGTGCATATTTTGCCATTGTTAAGTGCTTGGCGCAAGGCATCGCGGTCAGCTTCAGTTTTAATGGCGGGGTTCACTTTGATGCGTGAACCTAAGCGTGCATAATCTTTGTCGCAGAATAATAAGTGACCTACGCAAGCTTCGGCCGTGATGTTAGGGTCGTTAGCGTCCAACAAGTTTAACTCTCGGGCCGTTGAAACATGAGCCACGTGTAGGCGTGCTCCCGTTTCTTTAGCCAAGCGTACGGCTAAACTGGTTGATTGGTAGCAAGCCTCTTCGCTACGTATTTCGGCATGGTGTGCAATGTCAGGGTCAGCACCATACTGCTCTTGGGCAACCTTCATGTTTTGGTTGATAATGTTAGAGTCCTCGCAATGAGTCATGATAGGCAGTTTTGCGTTTTCAAAGATAGCGCGTAAAGCCACTTCATTATCCACCAACATGTTGCCTGTTGAGGATCCCATAAACAATTTGATGCCTGCCACCTTGCGTGGGTTGAGTTTGCTTAATTCGTAAGCATTGCCTGCGGTAGCACCAAAAAAGAAACCATAGTTGACAACACTTTTGTTAGCAGCAATCTGCCACTTTTCATCAAAAGCTTCGGGGGTAGTGGTTTGTGGTATGCAGTTAGGCATATCAAGCACGGTGGTAACACCACCAGCTGCAGCAGCGCGACTTTCAGAGCAAAAGTCTCCTTTAGCCGTTAGTCCAGGGTCGCGAAAGTGTACGTGGTCGTCAATAACGCCTGGTAGCAGATAGCAACCTGTTCCGTCAATGGTTTCGTCAACAGGAATTGAAGGAGTTACGTTGGCTCCTTCAATGATTTCGTCAATACGGTCATCGTCAATAATGAGTGTGCCTATAAATTGTCGGCCTTCATTAACAATGGTCGCATTTTTTATTTCTATACGTAAGTGCATGGCTTGTGTTTATGTTTCGCTTCACTTTGTTCACGATGTTGGCGTAAA
Organism: uncultured Prevotella sp.; assembly: GCA_900546605.1. GTDB lineage: Bacteria > Bacteroidota > Bacteroidia > Bacteroidales > Bacteroidaceae > Alloprevotella. The sequence goes on along the minus strand of URDV01000030.1, from coordinate 3,467 downwards.
GCATTACTTTACAACAACATGCATTAGGGCAAGGGTGAACAGAATGAACTACACTTTTATCTAAGTAGGTGTGGAACTTATTGTTTTCGAGGTTTAATGCCACCCGTCATAGCAGCCCAACGAAGGCGCATCACGCCAAAGAGAGCTTCGCTAAAGATGCCACCACTCATTTTGCTTGTACCCAGTTCGCGGTTAACAAATATAACAGGCACCTCTTTAATTTTGAAGCCTAACTTATAGGCTGTAAACTTCATTTCGATTTGGAAGGCATAGCCCTTAAAGCGAATGGCATCTAAGTTAATGGTTTCAAGCACTTTGCGACGATAGCATACGAATCCTGCCGTGGTGTCGTGAAGGGGTACACCTGTGATGGTGCGAACATACTTTGAGGCATAGTAGCTCATGAGAACACGTCCCATAGGCCAATTCACTACATTCACACCGCTTACGTAGCGTGACCCTACTGAAACGTCAAAGCCCTCTTTTGCACATGCATTATAGAGTCGGGGCAGGTCTTTGGGGGCATGACTAAAGTCAGCGTCCATTTCGAATATGTATTCGTAACCATGCTCCAAGGCCCATTTAAAACCTGTAATGTAGGCTGTGCCAAGTCCTAACTTTCCTGTGCGTTGCACCAAGTGCACCTCATTTTTGAATTCATTGGCCATTAAGCCCTTAACGATGTCGGCCGTACCATCGGGTGAACCATCGTCAATTACGAGAATGTGAAAGGCATGCTCCTGCAATCCAAGTACCGCACGGATAATATTTTCTATGTTTTCTTTTTCGTTGTAGGTAGGAATAATTACAACGCTGTCACTCTTTTCCATTTAGTTAAATACTATTTGTTTTAAATTACGCTACAAAAGTAAGCATTTTGCCCGACATTGATTAACTTTGCGCGGTGAAAACAAACCACATTAATGTTTATAAGCAAATGAAGAAACTCAGTTTTGCGCTTTGTGCGCTAATGGCCATGCCTGCTATGGCACAAAAATATACGGTAAGTGGCACGGTACCAGCAGGAGTGAAGAAGGTTTACCTACAGCACATAGGCACAGCAATGCGTCCTGATAGTGTTGAGGTGAAAAATGGCACTTTCCGCTTTGAAGGTGAGGCTAATGGCAACTTGTTTGGCTTTGCTATTGCCGATAAGGAACAACGCTTGAGCGTAATGCTTGATGGCGATGTTAAAGTCGATTTTAGCAAAGAAAGCGTTAGTGGCTCAGCTGAGAACGAAGGTCTTAATAAGTGGGAAAAGTTAATGAGTGAGCCTTCAGCACAATATAATGCTGTGATGCGAGAGTATTATGGCTATCGTCGTCAGGGTAAGGAAATTCCTGATTCGGTTATGGCCCGTATAGAGCGTGTAGCTGATGAGAGCGAAGCGCAAATAGTGAAACTCACTAAGCAATGTTGTCAAGAAAATAAGCAAATGAAGTTTCCTGCTTTGTTCTTGGCTCAGTCGGCATCAAGCATGGACCGTAAGGATGTTATAGCTTTAGCTGAAGAGGGTAACCCTGCTTATATGGACACTAAACTGACTGCTAACATTAAGGGTAGCATTGCAGGCTGGAAGCGTCAGCTGCCTGGAGTGCAGTTTACTGACATCGAAATGAACGATGTGAATGGCAAGCCTCACAAACTGAGTGAGTATGTAGGCAAGGGAAAATACGTGCTCATTGATTTTTGGGCTTCATGGTGTGGTCCTTGTCGCAAGTCGATGCCTGCTGTAAAGAAACTCTACGATGAGTTTAAGGATAAAGGCTTTGACATTGTAGGCTTGTCATTCGATAGTGATAAAAAGGCTTGGACGGATGCTATTGCCAAATTGGCCTTGCCTTGGCATCATTTGTCAGACTTGAAGGGTTGGGAGAGTGTTGCAGGTCGCACTTATGGCATAAATGCTATTCCTGCAACCTTGCTCATTGGTCCTGATGGTAAGGTCGTAGCAAGTGGCTTGGGAGCTGAAGGTGTAGCTGCCAAGTTGAAAGAGTTAATAAAGTAATGAATAGGCGTTAGAGTGAACGTAAAAACACCTACCTAAAGAAAACATCTCTACATAAACCTTTAGCCAGCAATGTGGTTACTAAGGAGTTTATGCAGAGATGTTTTTTTGCAATGAATAGGTCAAACCTTATTGGTTAAGGAGCTTTTGTAAAGCATTAACCATGCTGGCTGCTGATTGTCCTTCGGGAATGCCTGCGGGAGCAAACTTTTGCACTTGTTCATTCAGTGTGTTAAGTGCCTGTGTGTTGCCCGTGGCTTGGTATTCTTGACGTAAAATGCGCACCTTTTCGGCCATGGCTACACCTTCAATAAATCGTTCATAACGAACAGACGAGCGTGGACCTGGATATATTAAATAGGTGTCGCCTGGAGCAAATAAACGAAAACGCGTGTCGGTGAGTGGGTTGTCAGTCCAGTTCATCCACGACCAATGCAAATAGCCCTCAAAATTATTAGCTATACAGAAAATGGGCAAGTAAGCCGCTTCGGCAGGTAAGCTATTTGAGAAGATATTGGGTTCAGTGTTGCTACAACAAGTGTAGGTGGTGCTTTTGAACCCTTTGGCCTGTCGCATGGCCAATTCATCGGGACTAAAGTTCTCGCCAAAACCAATGCAATAGTCATAGAGTTTGTCAACCAGCTCTGTGTGGTGTGTACCAGCCAAAGCCATTTTAATGCCAGGCACAGCCTCTTGTGCTATGCGGTAGGCATCAAGCATGTTGTCAAGTCCACGTTCATCCATGGCAATGCATGTTTTGTCGAACCATCCCTTTGCTTTGAGGTGTTGAGCAAAGTTTTGCAAAAAGGCTGTCCACAATTCTTTGTATTCCTGGCTTGATGTTTGTGTTTTCAAGTCGACATCTTTGCCTTGTGCCTCATCATAGTAGCGAAAGGTCATGTCCCAAGGAACCATTGAGAAACAATTAATTTGTTCGTCAATGCCACATTCACCACAAAGTTCAACCCATTGGTCGAATATGGTATAATCATAGTGCCATTTGCCATCACGGTCTTTGCTTGTGCGAATCATGGCATCGAACTTGTCATGGCTTTGGTCACCCCATGGTTCGTAAAATAAAATGGCTGACACCACCTTCTGTCCGCTACGAGCCAATAGTTGCAAGTAAGGCTTTAATGCCCGCAAGTGTTCTTTGCTCCAACGCGCTACATGGTTATAACGTGAAACGGCATAAGGTTGTTGCCAAAAGTCAACATGAAATTTCTGCTCTTTAGCTGAAGGTAACTTGTGGTCATTCACTTTAATTGTTAGGTTAAGCCGTTTAAGCACCTTGTGCGAGTTTACATCAACCACTTCAAGTTGCGTGTGGTAGGTGCCAGGCATAGTGGCTTGTGGTATGTCGAATGTACACCACACGGGGTGTGTGGTGCCTTCGTCAACTTGCTGAGGTTCATCAAGGTCGATGACGTCGGGCAGATCGGAAGAGCGTCGTGTAGGG
>URDV01000029.1 GCA_900546605.1 uncultured Prevotella sp. | reverse complement strand
CTTGGCAAACTTACCTGTTAACCCGTTAACTTGTCAACTTGTTTACTAATTCCGCCAACGCATTATATATAGTTGTGTGTAGCATTTTAGTTCAGCAAAAAGGTGGCAAGCCAAATGAAATGAGTAATTTTGCACTTATAAAAAGCATAACGTTGATGAACGAAACGATACAGGTGAAAGGTGCTCGGGTGAATAACTTAAAGAACATAGACCTTGAGATACCGCGTGACAAACTAATAGTGATAACTGGACTGAGTGGTTCGGGTAAATCGTCGTTGGCCTTTGACACCCTTTATGCCGAGGGGCAACGCCGTTATGTAGAAAGTTTGTCGGCTTATGCCCGTCAGTTTTTAGGTCGTATGCACAAGCCCGAATGTGACTATATAAAAGGTTTGCCTCCTGCTATAGCTATAGAGCAGAAGGTAACCAGTCGCAATCCGCGTTCGACGGTAGGCACGAGTACAGAAATATACGAGTACTTGCGTTTACTCTATGCTCGTGTGGGGCACACCTATTCGCCCATTAGTGGAGTTGAGGTGAAGCGTCATACGGTGCAAGATGTGGTAGACTGCATGTTGAGTTATTCACAGGGTACACGCTTCACAGTATTGGCACCTATGCGTGTGCGCCAAGGTCGTTCGTTGCATCAGCAGTTGAGCATAGACTTGCAGCAAGGCTTATCGCGACTTGACGTTGATGGTGAGATGGTGCGGATTGAGGACTTTGTGGCTCAACTTGAAGCTGGCCAGGTGGTGGTGGATGATGCTCCCCATGAAGGCGAAGAGCCTACGGCAGAGGCTAAGGAAGCCGAAGGTGTGCAACATTATCAAATGTCGCAATTAAGTTTGCTCATTGACCGTTTGTCGGTGAATGAGGATAAGGAAGTGCAGTCGCGTTTGGCTGACTCAGCCGAGACGGCATTTTTTGAGGGCGATGGGCAATGTATGCTCCGCTTTTATCCAGCGCGCATACTTCACACCTTTAGCACACGCTTTGAGGCCGATGGCATGACTTTTCGTGAGCCTGATGATAACATGTTTTCATTTAACTCACCATTGGGAGCATGTGAAAGGTGTGAGGGCTTTGGACGTGTGATGGGCATAAGTGAAGAGTTAGTAGTGCCCGACACCTCAAAGAGCCTGTATGATGGCGCTGTGATGTGCTGGCGTGGTGAAAAGATGGGCGAGTGGAAAAACGAGTTTATACGTCGTTGTGGAAAACATGAAAATGGTTTTCCTATATTTGAGCCATACTACAAACTAACGCGTAAGCAAAAGGATATGCTTTGGCATGGCGATGCAGTTGAACAGCGTTTGCCTGAAGAGGAGCAGGTGTCGATAGATGCCTTTTTCAGAATGTTGGAGCGTAATCAATACAAAATACAATACCGCGTAATGTTGGCTCGCTATCGTGGCAAAACAGAGTGCCCCGTGTGTCATGGTTCGCGTTTAAAGCCAGAGGCCGAATATGTAAAAGTGGGCGGACGCAGTATAACCGAATTGGTGCGTCAACCAATAAAGGACCTTATCCCCTTTTTTGAGCAATTAGAGTTAAGCCCCCATGATGCAGCTGTGGCCAAGCGCTTGCTGGCTGAAATAAAGAGCCGCTTGAACTTTTTGTCGGAGGTAGGGTTAGACTATTTAACGCTTGACCGCTTGTCGAACTCACTATCAGGTGGTGAGAGTCAGCGCATCAACTTGGCCACCTCGTTGGGCTCATCGTTAGTAGGTTCGCTCTACATTCTCGATGAACCCAGCATAGGACTTCACCCACGCGACACGGAGCGATTGATACATGTATTGAAAGAGTTACGCGACTTGGGCAACACGGTAATAGTGGTGGAGCATGATGAAGAGATAATGCGTGCTGCCGACTACATAATAGACATAGGTTCTGAGGCAGGTCGCTTAGGCGGACAGGTGGTGTATAGTGGTCCTTACACCAAGGACGAGAACCAGTTGCAGCAGCAACCAGGCATGTTTGATAGTAACAAGGGACTTTACGCCTCGCATACACTCAACTACCTTTATGGACGTGAGCGCATAAAGGTGCCAACTTCGCGTCGTACATGGAATAGAAGCATTACGGTGGAGGGTGCACGTGCCAATAACCTAAAGGGCATAGACGTAACCTTTCCGCTCAATGTGATGACCGTGGTGACGGGCGTGAGTGGTTCGGGAAAGTCGACATTAGTGCGTGACATATTTTATTGTGCATTGAAGCGAGCCAAAGATGAAGTGGCAGACCGCCCTGGTGAGTATAGCAGGTTGACAGGTGATGTAGACGCGGTGCAAGCCATAGAGTTTGTTGATCAAAACCCAATAGGTCGTTCATCGCGTTCGAACCCAGTGACATACGTAAAGGCATACGATGAAATACGCAAACTCATGGCAGCTCAACCTTTGGCCCGTCAAATGGAGTTTACACCAGCTTACTTTTCGTTTAACGCCGATGGAGGGCGCTGTGAAGAGTGTAAGGGTGATGGAACGGTAAGGGTTGAGATGCAATTCATGGCCGACCTTGTGTTAGAGTGTGAGAGTTGTCATGGCAAGCGTTTTAAGAGCGATGTGCTCGAAGTGAAGTTTGAAGGCAAAAACATATATGACATACTTGAGATGACGGTGAACCAAGCCATAGAGTTTTTTACCGAGCATCATCAGTCAAAAATAGTAACTCGCCTACGTCCGTTGCAAGATGTGGGTTTAGGCTATATCAAGTTAGGACAATCAAGTTCAACACTATCGGGTGGTGAAAATCAGCGTGTGAAGTTGGCCTACTATTTGGGTCAAGAGCGTGCTGTGCCCACACTATTTATATTTGACGAACCCACAACAGGTTTACACTTTCACGACATCAACCGTTTGTTGCGTGCCTTTAATGCATTGATAGAACGTGGGCATAGCATAGTGATAATAGAGCACAATCAAGATGTGATAAAAAGTGCCGACTATGTGATAGACCTTGGTCCTGAAGGAGGCCGTGAGGGTGGTAAAGTGGTGGCTACTGGCACACCTGAACAAATAGTGGCACAAGGGGTGGGTTACACGGCTCAAAGCTTGAAGCCTTACTTAGAATGACACATGCCTGTTCATAACAGGCACTAAAACAGCAACACACAAACTAAATACATATAAAATAGCTAATGGATATTGTACACATCATTACCCAAATGCTGATGATATTCGGCATTGTACTTGTGGGCTTATTTGCCGCTAAGCGTAACTTGTGGGCTGGCGAGCTCGACCGCAAACTATCTGTGTTCATCATGAACATTTCGATGCCAGCTCTTATTTTGGCATCAGTTATGGGCAAGGATCTTGCTTTTGAAAATTCGGAACTCATAGCTCTCGCTGTGGTAGCTGTGGTAAATTACGTAGTGCTCATAGGGTTAGCTTATCTTATTCCGCACTTGTTTAAGGTGAACAAGGCACGTTTGGGAATATGCCGATTTATGTTGGCATTTGGCAACGTAAGTTTTATAGGTTACCCTGTGTGTGATGCAGTGTTTGGGTCGAAGGCAGTGTTCTGTGCTTCGGTGCTCAATATACCTTTTAACTTATTAGTATTTACCATTGGTGTTTCATTTATTAATGGTGGTAAGGCCAAGAGTGCATTTTCGCCCAAGTTGATACTTTCGCCATGTGTAATAGCTTCGTTAATAGCAGTGGTGATAGCAGTGGCTCGCATACAAATGCCAACTCCCGTTGGGCAGTGGTTTCACTTGTTAGGCGACTTGACCACGCCATGTGCCTTGCTCATTATAGGCTCAAGTTTGAGCCACATACCCGTTCGCGATATGTTTGGCAATCGTTTTGTATATTCTATGACGGTGCTTCGCCTTATTATATTGCCCTTAGCCGTAGGAGGCGTGCTTGCGTTAATGGGAGTGAACCCTTTTGTGAGCGATGTGGCAGTGGTGCTGAGTGCCATGCCAGTGGCTACTAATGGCATTATGCTCTGCTTGCAGTATGGCAAGGATGAGCGTGTCATGACGCAAGGTTTATTCTTTACTACCTTGATGTCGGTGGTGACTATACCGTTGGTGGCTTACCTGGCAAGTTTGTTTTAAGCCTTTACCCCCTCTCCCCTCACCTATTGTATATAACAAGAGCGCTTGGTGCGGATGCGTGCCAAGCGCTCTGCTTGTAATGTTAGGTGGAATATGAGTATTGAGTTTTTAGATGATAAGGTTATAATACTCGTTTACCATTACTTAAAGAAATGAAGTCTTTGAGTAATCTATAAGTAGGTATTTAAAATTAGTTTATATAATCATGTTCAGAATGAGTCGATATGCCTTGGCGCACTCTTTCGCCCATTCATATCAACTAATTTTTGAATACCTACTTAAAAGAAAAAATTTATAACTTCTCAACTCTATGATATACGTAATAATAGCAATCGTTTCGCTTGTAGCAGGTTATGCCATAGGAACTTTGCGTAGTCAACGCGAAGCAATAGCTGCAAAAGCACAGTTAAAGGCAGAGCAACAGCATGCCGATGAAAATATGCGTCGACAGGCACAAGCCCTACGTGCCGAATTTAAAGCCATGTCGGTGGAGATGATGCGTACACAAGGTGATGCCTTGCGCGAACAACACCTACATTCGCTTGAGTCGCTACTCAAACCCTTGGGGCACGACATTGAGTCGTTTCGTAGCCAGTTTGTAAAAGGACATGCTTCGCTTGATGGCTACATCAAAGCCCTTGTAGAACAAACACAATCACTCGGACGTGAAGCCGAAGACTTGGCCAAAGCATTGAAAGGTAACACCAAGCTACAAGGCAATTGGGGCGAAGCCGTATTAGCCAATTTGCTATCAGCTTCGGGGTTGACTGAGGGACGCGACTATACCCTACAAAGTCACGTGAATGATGGACGTGGCTCGGTGGCCATACCCGATGTGGTGGTGCATTTGCCCGAAAATCGTAATGTGATTATAGACTCAAAGGTGTCGCTGAAAGCTTTTACTGACTATGTAGCAGCCGATGATGCATTAGAGCAAGACCACTTGCTGAAAGAACACGTACGGAGTGTGCGTGCTCACATAAAAGAGTTGGGAGCAAAAAATTATGACCGCTTGGTGCCTGACAGCATTGGCTATGTGTTGATGTTTATACCAGGCGAGGCAGCTTATGTGGCAGCAGTAACAGCAGCCCCCACACTGCCTACTGAGGCATATGCACAACATGTAATACTCATTAACCCCACCAACTTGCTCATGGCTCTGCAGTTGGCTTATAATTTGTGGCAGAGTGAGTTGCAAAGTCGCTCTGTTAGCGAGATATATGCGTCGGCTGAGAAACTTTATAAAAAGTTTAGTACCTTTGCCCAAAACTTTGTGAAAATCGGTAACTCTATTGACCAACTGCATCGCACCTATGACGAGGCACAACGCCAATTGTCAACAGGCCGTGGTAACATAGTGAGCCAGCTTGAAGGATGGAAAAAAAAGGGACTTACCCCTTCATCGTCTATACCCGATGAACTGACGGCCGAAAGCGATGAATGATGAAACCACAAAGTTGAGAGTGTGAAAAAAATAACAAACAGGAATTATAGTTGACGGGTTGACAGGTTAACAGGTTAACGGGTTGACAGGTTGACAGGTTAACGGGTTGATAGGTTGACAGGTTAACAGGTAAGTATGTTATATTCAACTTATTATGTTAAGGTATGAATAAAAACTTAGCAAACTTACCTATAAACTCGTAAACCAATCTGTAAACTCGTTTACTAATTCCACCAATGCATAAACACATATATATATTATGCCCGAACTTTTGCACAAATCAAAGACACAAGGAGTGTTGACCTTGGTGGGCGCAGTAGTAGTGGTGGTAGCGCTGCTCGTTTACTTTTTGCCGCGTGAGAGCAAGTTTGGTTACGAATACGAGCAAGGTCGCCCGTGGCGCTACAACTCACTTATAGCCACCTTTGACTTTCCTATTTACAAAACACAAAAAGAGGTAGAAACAGAGTGTGATAGTGCGTTGAGCCGTTTTCAACCCTTCTATACCGAGAAATCGCTGATGGGACAGCGGCAAATAGCAGCCTTTCACACCGACTTTATGAATGGTGAGTTTAAGGATGTTCCATTGCGCTGCTTGTCACATGTAGAGCGATTGTTGGCTGCGGTTTATGAAGCAGGCATTGTGCCATCGGCCGATTTGTCACAAATGGCCAAGGACCGTGTGACAGGCATACGTGTGGTTGAAGGCACTGAAGCCTTGTCGCGTTCACTCACCGAACTCTACTCTACGCGTTCGGCCTATGAGTACATAGTACACAGTGATAGTGTGCAGTTTCCGCGTGAACTCATGGCACGCTGCAATTTGAATAAATACCTATCGCCCAACTTGATGGTAGATAGTGTTAAGACAATAGCCGCACGCGAGGACTTGTTGGCCTCAGTAGCTCCCGCATCGGGCATGGTGCAGAGTGGACAACGCATTATAGACCGTGGCGAAATAGTGTCGGCCGAGCAGTATAAAATATTACAATCGTTTGAGCGCGAAACGGTGCGCCGCAATGACCCCTCAGAGGGCTTTTGGCAGGTGTTGTTAGGACAGGTGATATTTGTGTCGTGCGTAATTGTATCATTTGTGTTTTACTTACACTTGTTTCGCCGTGAATACATGAATTCGCCTCATAGCATACTGCTGCTATCGTCGCTCATAGCCTTCTTTCCGCTCGTAACTTACCTTATGGTAGACCACAAGGCTTTCAATGTGTACATGGTGCCTTATGCCATGGTGCCCATATTTGTGCGCATATTTATGGATTCGCGTACAGCCTTTATGACCATGGTGTGTAGCGTAGTTTTATCGTCGTTTGCTTTGCACTCCAACTACGAGTTTATGGTGGTGCAACTGATGGGAGGCATGACAGCCATTTATGCCTTGCGCGACTTGACAGAGCGTTCACAGCTCATGCGTGTGGCCTTGTATGTGTTTCTCACCTCATCAATAGTGATGTTAGGTTTTGACCTTTCACAAGGAGTTGACTTGGTACACATTGATCGCTCGCTCTACATATATAATGCCGTGAATGGTGTGTTGTTGCTCTTTGCTTACCCACTGTTATACCTAATAGAGAAGGCATTTGGCTTTACTTCGAGCGTAACGTTGGTTGAATTGTCAAACACCAATCATGCTTTATTACGCCGAATGTCGAAGGTGGCACAAGGCACCTTTGTGCATTCATTGCAAGTGGCCAATTTAGCAGCTGAGGTGGCAGACAAAATTGGGGCGAAACCACAGTTAGTGCGTACAGGAGCCTTGTATCATGATATAGGCAAAACGCTTAATCCAACCTTTTACACCGAAAACCAAACGGGGGTAAACCCACATAATGAATTAACCGAGGAACGCTCCGCTCAGATTATCATAAGCCATGTTACAGAGGGATTGAAACTGGCTGAGAAGAATCACTTGCCCAAGGTGATACGCGACTTTATAAGTACCCACCACGGGCGTTCACAGGTAAAATACTTCTACATACAATGGAAGAATAAACACCCAGGCGAGGAACCCGATGCAAAACTCTTTACCTATCCAGGTCCGAACCCCTTTACGCGAGAGCAGGCCATACTCATGATGTGTGATGCGGTAGAAGCTTCATCGCGTTCGCTCAAGGAGTATACTGAAGAAAAATTGAAAGAATTGGTAAACCGCATAGTTGATGGACAGGTGCAAGCTGGATATTTTCGTGAGTGTCCTATCACTTTTCGTGACATAGCCGATGCTAAGCGCGTGTTGGTAGAGAGTCTTAAAACCATCTATCACACCCGCATAGCTTATCCTGAACTAAATGCTAAGCCCGTAACTCCACGTCAGCAACCGAGAAGACCCTATTTCTTTGGACGGAGATGATGGGAGAGAACTTTAAGTAGATGCATTAAAAGCACTCAATGTTATTGAACTTGATTATTTCGAGTTGCATTCACATTGAGTGCTCAAAATGTGAAATTTATTAGATAAATTTATCGTAAAAATATGCTTAAACATTTGTTATTAACGTGGTTTATATGCGTGGTTAGCACCTTTATTCTTTATGATGTAGCATGGCTTTTGATAGATTATGTAGAGTTTGGCTTATATTTTTTTCATCAACTAAATTGGTCGTTTTTACTAATAGATGGATTTCTTTGTTGTCTCTTTGGCTTTGTTTGTACAAGTATTGATTATTTTATCAGCCGTACTGATTGTAAACAGCATTTTCAGTCAAATCACTTATTTATGGCAAAAGTTTGCGTTTTTACGATACTTATAAATTTTGCTATAGTAACAATTTTTGGTTATGCTCTATTGTTATTAAAAATTACAATATATGAAGGAAACTTTTTTAAGGATCTATACTATTTTACTTTAGTTGCAACGTCCGTATCAATGGTATTACTTGTTATACGTTGTAATCATATTATTGTAAATATAATGGAGGAAAAAGTAAGGTTGCGTAAGCAACTATTGAATATGCAATTTGATCCTCATTTCCTTTTTAATAGTTTAAGTATTTTAAGCGAATTAATCGTAACAAAACCAGCACAGGCAGAAACTTTTACCCTTCGTTTGGCCAAAGTTTATCGCTATATATTGCACAATAAGAAGGATGTTACATCTGTTTGTGAATCTGTAAATTTTATTTATGACTATGTTGAATTGATTAAATGTCGTTTTTCAAATAGTATATATCTCATGGTTTCTGATGAAGTAAAAGAATGTAGGGGTTATTTACCATCAATGAGTTTGCAGATAGCTGTGGAAAATGCAATTAAGCATAACATGCCCCAAAAAAAGGAATGTCTCAACATCTATATAACAAAAAGTAAGAACAATATTCTTGTACAGAATTCCTTATGTATAAATGGAGGAAGAAATTTAATAGAATCAATGGGGATTGGCTTATCAAATTTAAAAGAGATATATTTATTGTTATGCAAATTCTCTCCTGAAATAAGTCAAACAGATGAATTATTTGAAATAAAACTACCTATTATAAAATGATACAACGAGTCCTTATAATTGAAGACGAGCCAATAAGTGCATCGCGTTTGAAAAGATTACTTGGAGATTATGATGCAAACATGAAGATTGAAGGTCCGTTATGCAGTATTGTAGATGTGGTAAAGACATTGCAAACAAACAATAATTATGACATAATATTTGCTGATATACGACTGCAAGATGGAAGTGTATTTGATGCATTTAGTATGGTTCATCCTCAGGCATTGGTAGTATTTACAACGGCTTATGATGAATATGCCCTTCAAGCATTTAAGTGTAATGGCATTGATTACCTCCTTAAACCCATAGAAGGTGAAACTTTGTTCAGAACTCTTCATAAGGTGGAAAAACTTATGGAGAATTTTGAGCATAGGGAAAAACTAATAAAAGAAAATTTGTATAAAATATGTCCTTATCGGCAACGACTCATAGTTATTGCTAAAGACGAATGGGTTTTGTTGCCAGTAAAAGACATTGTTTATATTCATGTAGATAAAGGAGTGACGATGGCTCATACTCGATCAGGCAAATCATATGTATTGCAGAAAAGCATAATTGAACTTGAAGAGCAACTAGACCCTAACCAATTTTTTCGTTTGAATCGCCAATATTTAGCCAATATACAAGCAATAAAACATGTTAAGTTCAATTTTAGTGGTAAGATGCGTGTTGTGCTTGATGGGTGTGATGACTGCAATATTATTGTAAGTAAAGAGCGTACTCCATTATTGCATAGATGGTTAGACCAGTAGGTATTCAAATTTAGTTGATATAATCGTGTTCAGATTTAGTCGATAGGCCTTGGCGCACTCTTTCGCCCAGAAACAGAGGTTGAAGAACAAAATACTGCACCCATTTATATCAACTAATTTTGAATACCTACTTGACTTTATTCTTCTTTTAGTAGGTTTCATCCTTTAAATATGCCTATTCATCCGATTGCTCTTGTGGTGGAAAAACGAAAAATATAATTTTGCAGTGATTTAAAACATTTGGAAATGAAACTAAAAACTTTAATTTTGGGAGGAGGCTTGTTCTCTTCAGTGGCATTACTCAGTATTACATCATGTCAACAGGAATCTTCTATTTCTATGTCAACAGACGAAATAGAAGAGGCTGTTCATCGTATAGGCTTTGCACAGAATGCACATAGCCTTTATACCATATCAGCACGAAACACAGTTGGAGAAGATAGTATACATCATTTAGTTACGAGAGATGATGGTAAATTAGATATAATACTACGATTGTATCGTAGGCCCCATTGCATAAAGGGATTTAGTATTTGCGAAGTTAGAGTTGCTCCATCAAGTAGCTCAAGAATCAGTTCGTATGTCAATGGATGTAAGGATTATGCATATTCTATGTGTAAGATTGATTCTATAGGAAATGGAAAAATAAACATTTACCTAAAAAATACACCTGAGAGTCAAGGCTTGTCGGAAAAAACAATGCCTGCTTTAGTAATAAATGAGGAAATAGAGCAACCTTTAGAATCTGACCCAACAAAAGAACTGCTTATAAAAAAAGGTTCATACCCATATAATAAAACTTTGGGAAAATTTGGTGGATATAGTATAGATATTGAATATGAAAACAATCATTAAAAGCATACCATTATTATTGTCACTTTGGGCATTTAGTTCGTCATGTGTAAGAGTGAACCAATCAGGCATCACAGAATTGTCAAGTGCAGAGAAAATGCATGTTAAGCCTTTAAAGGTGGCTATGGATAGTGTAACGCGTGACGGGAACATGTATCAAGTAACCGCTGCTCAAGTGCGTGAATACTTAAAGCACAAAGGTGATGTTATAGTGTATGAATTTATGTCAACTTGTCCGAGCGAAAAACGCGTAAAGCCCAATGCATTGATAAAGTTATGCCGCTCAATAGGTTTTGATGTGTGTGTTATATCATGCACTTACGATGCTGTTTTTCCGCTTAGCCAATATCAATGCCCCATGTTTGTGGTGAATACAAATTATTACAACACAGAGAATATGGGAGAGTATTGTTCGAGGTTTTACAGCGAATTATGTGGTAAAAACTATGAAGAAATAGAAGGGATATATTTGTATTTTCATAAAGGGCAATATGTGACCGACTTTTTAGATGTTAATGAAATAAAGGCTTTGGGCATGGTGATGAATGAAAATAAACCCTCGGTGCAGCACGAATAAGCGCAAATACACCATGTAGGTTTCTTAATACCTAAAGCTACTGCCTTAGTTGCCATTTTTATTTCGTAACTTTGCCCCAAAGAATACAAATATTAACGACGACATACAATGAATTTTGTAGAAGAACTTAAATGGCGCGGCATGCTGCACCAAATGATGCCGGGCACAGAAGAATTGCTTGAAAAGGGCATGACTACAGCATATGTAGGCATAGACCCAACGGCAGATTCTCTGCACATAGGACACCTTTGCTCGGTAATGATGCTCCGTCACTTTCAGCGTGCGGGCCATAAGCCATTAGCACTTGTGGGTGGTGCTACGGGTATGATAGGTGACCCATCGGGCAAGAGCGCAGAGCGCAATTTGCTCACTGAGGAAACTTTACGCCATAATGTAGCTTGCATTAAAAAGCAGTTGGCTCACTTCCTTGACTTCGACTCAGATGCTCCTAACGCAGCAGAGTTGGTGAATAACTATGACTGGATGAAGGACTTTACCTTCCTTGACTTTGCACGTGACATTGGTAAGCACATCACCGTCAACTACATGATGGCCAAGGATAGTGTAAAGAAGCGTTTGAATGGTGAGGCACGTGATGGACTCTCATTTACTGAATTTACCTACCAGTTGCTACAAGGTTATGACTTTTTGCACTTGTATGAAACCAAAAACTGCAAATTGCAAATGGGTGGTTCTGACCAGTGGGGTAACATCACAACAGGTACAGAACTCATTCGTCGCACATTAGGTGCCGAGGCAGATGCTTATGCCCTTACTTGTCCGCTCATTACTAAGGCCGACGGAAAGAAGTTTGGCAAGACAGAGCAAGGCAACGTGTGGCTTGACCGCCGTTACACCACTCCTTACAAGTTCTATCAGTTCTGGCTCAACGTGGGTGATGAAGAGGCTGAACGCTACATTAAGATATTCACCTCGTTGGGACATGAAGAGATTGAATCGCTCATAGCAGAACATCGTGCCGACCCAGGTCGCCGCTTGTTGCAGAAGAAGTTGGGCGAGGAGGTAACTTGCATGGTACATAGCCGTGAGGATTATGAAATGGCACTTGAAGCCTCAAACATACTATTTGGCAAAGCTACAAAAGATAGCTTGTTGAAGTTGGACGAGGCTACGTTGCTCAGTGTGTTTGATGGTGTACCCCAATTTGAGGTGTCAAAAGATCAAGCCCTGGGTGTTAAGGCCGTTGACCTATTTGCTGAAACCACGAAGTGCTTTGCCTCAAAGGGCGAAATGCGTAAACTCACACAAGGTGGTGGCGTAAGTTTGAATAAAGAAAAGCTCGCTGCTTTTGATCAAGAAATTACGGCTGACGATTTAATCGACGGCAAGTATTTGCTTGTGCAGCGTGGTAAGAAGAACTACTTCCTCATTATTGTAAAATAATAATCAGGGCATAACAAAGCAAAGCCCCATTCACTATGCTCATACATGGTGAATGGGGCTTGTTCTGTTTAGGTAGTAGGTTTAGAACTCAAATTGTTCAAGTTTGAGACTACCCAACGTTTCGAGTTGACCCACATAGAGTTTAAAGTGGTCGGCAGCCATGTGCTTTTTAAGTGAAGCATCGTCTTGCCAGGTTTCGCAAATCATGAAAATGTCAGGACGAGTAGCACTTTCAAAAGTGTCGTAAGCAATGTTACCCTCGTCCTTAAGTGAGGCAGCAGTCAGGGCAATGGCGGCTTGCAGTGCTTCGTCATATTTACCCTCGTTGGCTTTGAAAAAACAGTTTAATCTAATCATTTTGTTAAGTGTATTAATATGAATAAGTAATGTGGAACGCGTTGGCGGAATTAGTAAACAAGTTGACAAGTTAACCCGTTAACCTGAAATTCCGCCAACAGGTTAATAAGTGGTGTAAAGCATACTTACTTGTTAACCTGTCAACTTGTTAACCTGTTAACCTGAAATTCCGCCAATGGGTTTATTATGTTAAAGTCAGAATGGTAAGAAGCTACAATGCTTGACAAATTAACCTGTTAACCGTTAACTTGTCAACTTGTTTACTAATTCTGCCAACGCGTGGAACTTACGCTAAGCAACCCGATATATGACATAAGTTTGAGCTACTTGCAAGTCGTAAATTAGTTTTAGTTGAGAACTTTATCTTATCAAAAAGTAGGGTTCTTGACATCAAAATATAGGGTAGTATCATGTAAAAATGACGAAAAAATAAGATAATTTGATTCTTAATGAAACATAAATAAGCGTAATTAGCCATAATCGCGCTGTTCAAGAAAAACTCATTTTCAGAGAATCATCCTCCTATCTTCCTCCTATGCTCCTCCTATCAATCCCGTATCGATCCCGTATCGATCCCGTATTGATCCCGTATCGGAATACGGAAACAATACGGAAACAATACGGGATTGATACGGGGTCGATACGGAAATGATAGGAGAAGCATGGGAGAAGCAACATAAAAGCCTAAATATATGTTATATAAAAATGTGTTAATACACGTTGGCGGAATTAGTAAACAAGTTGACAAGTTAACGGGTTAACAGGTAAGTTTGCC
>URDV01000028.1 GCA_900546605.1 uncultured Prevotella sp. | reverse complement strand
GTTAACCTGTCAACTTGTTAACCCGTTAACCTGAAATTCCGCCAACGGGTAATAATAATAGTTTTCATTAGCAAATCGTTGAGATTGCTAATGACATTGAAACGATACACATTGCCTAAAAAATGATTTGTATTTGAACAGACCTGCTCCTTTTTCGCAAACCCAATGGTATGACTTGTCGGTATTCGTGCATTGGAAGATTCGCGTAGACAACACTCCCCCTATTGACATCCTCTACGCAACCACCTCTACATAGATAAACAACAAACAAGACCGAGACAATCTCGTCCCATTGATATCCATTGTAAGTTGAACTGCATGTACCCAATATCTCATTTATGACTTTACACATAGATAAGGAGCAATAGGCAGCGGCTCGGAAGAGAGAAAATGAAAACTTTTTGGTTTTCATTTTTCTCTTCGCTCGCCTTGCACTATCTTTGCACTCTATATGAATCTGACATCTATCATACGTCCCGTGTTCAATAGCCGACTGCGGGCTATTGAACAATATGACAGTCACGCTGAGGAGATACAACGCAGCGTGCTCGACAGCTTGCTGCACGCTGCTGCCGACACCGAGTGGGGACATCGGTTTAAATATGACACACTGCACTCATACGAAGAGTTTGCAGCTAACGTGCCTGTAAGTACTTATGAAGAACTGAAAGGCTACATTGACCGCATGCGTCATGGCGAACGCAACTTGCTGTGGCCTGGACAAGTGAAGTGGTATGCCAAATCATCTGGCACCACTAACGATAAGAGTAAGTTTATACCCGTAAGTCATTCAGGACTGCACGACACTCACTACCAAGGTGGAACCGATGCTGTGGCCATCTACTTACACAATAATCCCCTAAGCAGACTCTTTGATGGAAAAGCTCTCATCTTAGGCGGTAGCCATGCACCCAACTATAATGTTGCTAACTCTTTAGTGGGCGACTTGAGTGCTATTCTTATTGAAAACATCAATCCCTTGGTCAACTTAGTACGCATTCCACCCAAAAAGATTGCCTTGCTGAGCGACTTCGAAGAGAAACGTGACCGCATTGCCGAAATAGCTATTCACAAAAACGTAACGAACATTTCGGGTGTGCCGTCATGGATGATGGCTGTCATTACACGTATGCTGGAGATTTCGGGAAAGGACTATCTTGACGAAATATGGCCCGAGTTGGAAGTTTTCTTTCATGGTGGCGTGGCCTTTACACCTTATCGCGAACAATACCAACGTCTTATACGCTCCACTCACATGCATTATATGGAGACGTATAATGCTTCAGAGGGCTTCTTTGGTTTACAAAACGACCCGCTCGACACAGCCATGCTCTTGATGATTGACTATGGTGTGTTCTACGAATTCATTCCTCTCGATGAGGTGGGAACAGAGCACCCCACTGTGTTGCCTTTGTGGGAGGTTGAAAAGGGACGCAACTATGCCATTGTTATCAGCACCAGTTGTGGCTTGTGGCGCTACCAAATAGGCGACACAGTGAAGTTCACCTCAACTAATCCTTATAAATTCATTATTAGTGGACGCACCAAGAGCTTTATCAATGCCTTTGGCGAAGAACTCATTGTTGATAATGCTGAAAAAGGACTGCACGAGGCTTGCCGCCTTACTGGTGCCAGCGTAAGCGAGTACACCGCGGCACCTGTGTTTATGAACGACGAGGGTAAATGTCGTCACCAATGGGTCATTGAGTTTGACAAAGCACCTACCGACATCAATGCTTTTGCCGATGTCCTTGACCAAGCATTGCAACGCATCAACTCTGACTACGAGGCCAAACGGCATAAAGACATTACACTACAACGTCTTGAAATCATTGTAGCCCGCAAGGGACTCTTTAACGATTGGCTAAAGAGCAAAGGCAAGCTTGGCGGACAACACAAGGTGCCACGACTGAGCAACAATCGCGAAATTATTGAACAAATTATAGCACTTAACTAAATGCTGAAGTCATATCTTAACTTACTCTTGTTGGTGCTTTGCGCTGTGTGGGGAACATCGTGTGCCAACCCTGGTGCTGGGCCTGATGGTGGGCCATATGACGAAACTCCACCCCGCATTGTGCAAATGTCACCCTCATTAGGTGGCACCAATGAGAAGGCACGTAAGGTGACCATCACCTTTGACGAACTGATTAAGGTGGAGAATGCACAAGAAAAAGTAATCGTGTCGCCCCCACAAATCGAAATGCCCGAAATCAAAACATCGGGCCGACGCATTAGTGTGGCTTTGCAGGACTCGCTCAAACCTAACACCACCTATACCATCGACTTCAGCGATGCCATTGTCGACAGCAATGAGGGCAACCCTTTGGGCAATTTTACCTACTACTTTAGCACAGGTACACAACTCGACACCATGGAGGTTGCAGGACACGTGCTAATGGCACAGAACCTGGAACCCGTAAAGGGCATCTTAGTGGGGCTACATAGCAACTTAGCTGACTCGGCCTTCACCACCCTACCCTTTGACCGTGTGGCTCGCACCGATGGGGCTGGCCACTTCAGCATTAAAGGAGTTGCACCTGGCACCTACCGCATTTATGCACTTAAGGATGTTGACAATGACTTTAAATACGCGCGTGGCGAAATGTTGGCTTTCAACCACACCGAAATCAAGCCATCATCATTTTCCGACGTACGACATGACACTTTGTGGGCCGACACTGTTCACATTGACACCATCAAAGCGGTGCCTTACACCCACTATTTGCCCGACGACGTTGTGCTACTTGCCTTTAGCGAGGTAAACACTACTCGACAACTACTCAAGGCCAAACGCGAGCCTACTTATTTCCGCACCTTCTTCACAGCGCCATCACAACACGTACCACAAGTGCGCGGCCTCAACTTCGATGCCACCCACGCCTTTGTTGAGGAACGTTCGGCTGGTAACGACACCATAACCTATTGGCTACGCGACACGGCACTGGTGAATCGCGACTCGCTCACCATAGCTTATACCTATGAGGCTACCAACGATTCTACGCTGCAACTTTACTTGCGCACCGACACACTCGACCTCGTGCCTCAATTTTCATATGCCCGTCGCCAAAAGTTAGCGGCCGAGGAGTTAGCTAAATTTGAAAAAGCACGCGCACGTCGACACAAACGAGGTGACTTTAGCAACGAAACGCCCCCCATCAAGCCACTCGACCTAAAGTGTAGCGCCCCCTCAACCATTCGGCCTGACGAGAACCTACACTTCACCCTACCCGAACCTGCTGAACGACTTGACACGGCAGCCTTTCACTTATTTGTGAAAAAGGATAGTAGCTATGTTGAAGCTCCGTGGCGTTTACAGCGTGACACACTCTCACTACTACACTACACGCTACGCGGTGAGTGGCGCCCTAAGCAAGAGTACATATTAAATGTTGACTCTGCAGCCATAAGGGGACTATCGGGCTTAGTCAATAAGCCACTCGACATAAAGTTTACCATAGCAGCTGAGGATGCTTATGGCTCCTTATTTCTGTTACTGCCCGATGCCGACACCACCGCCGTGGTGCAACTCATGCAGTCAGACGATAAGGTTGAAAAGCAACAACGCATACACAACGGGCGTGTTGACTTTTTCTACCTCAACCCAGGCAAATACTACGTACGCATGTTCAACGACCGCAATGGCAACCACCTTTGGGACACGGGCAACTATGCCGAGGGCATTGAGCCAGAACAGGTGTACTACTACCCTACAGCCTTCACCGTGCGGGCCAACTGGGATATAGAACAAACTTGGCGCATTAACGACACCCCGCTCACACAGCAAAAGCCGCGTGAGTTGGTAAAGCAAAAGGCTGATGCCAAGAAAACCCCACAAAACCGCAATGCAGAACGCGAAAAACAAAAACGAGGTAATTAAACAATGCCTATGAAACGCATATTATTCATTCTCCTGCTCATGCTCACAGGTAGCATGAGTATGAGCGCACAATGCTCATCAAAAAATGAGGCATTCAAAAGCGGCGAAACGCTTATTTATGACCTTTACTTTAATTGGAAGTTTGTATGGATTAAGGTGGGTTCTGCCTCAATGAACACCACACAAACCATTTATGGTGGTCACCCTGCTTATCGCACTTACTTAATCACTAAGGGGTCAAAAAAGGCTGACAACATATTTGTGATGCGCGACACATTAATGGCCTACACAGGGCTTGACTTAGTGCCTAAATATTATGCCAAAAAAGCTTTTGAGGGAAAAACGTATCGCAAAAACGAGGTGTGGTATTCTTATCCTAATGGCAAATGCAATGTCAAAATGCGTTATCAGCGCGACAAGAATCCTGCTTCACACAGCAGCCACTCAAGCAAGTATTGTGCTTTCGACATGATTAGTATGTTACAGCGCGCTCGTTCCTTTTCAGCTGCTGGCATGAAGGTGGGACACCGCATCAACTTCTTAATGGCCGATGGTCGCCACTGCGAGTGGAAAAGCATTATTTATCGTGGCAAGAAGACATTTAAAATGGAAAATACGGGCACTAAATATCGTTGTTTAGTATTTTCATTTGTCGAAAAGGAAAATGGTAAAGAACGCAACATTGTGACCTTTTACATTACCGATGACAAGAATCACTTGCCTGTACGTCTTGACATGAACCTTAACTTTGGCACCGCCAAAGCCTTCTTAACAGGCGCACGCGGACTGCGTAACCCGCAAACGTCAAAAGTAAAATAAAGTTCTAAGATAAAAAGTTATGAGGTTATAAAGGAACTTTTGTGTCATACATCACAAAAGTTCCTTTATAACCTCATAACCTTTAAACTTGCTTTAAACGAACCTCACAAGCCTAAAACACATACTTCCCCCCATTAGCTTATGTGCGCGCCTATCGCTTACTCTTTGAGCGCAGAGCTACAAGGGGCACAAGCATTTCCTCCATTGAAATGCCACCATGCTGAAACGTGTCGCGATAGTACTGCACATAATAATTATAATTATTGGGGTAAGCAAAGAAGCGATTACCTGTGGCAAATATGTACGATGTGCTTAAATTGGGCTGAGGTAACAACAAAGCCTTAGGGTCACGCACCTCGAACACCTCCTTGGCATTATACGACAAATTGCGCCCCAACTTATAACGTAAATTGGTGTTGACATTACGGTCACCCACCACCTTCGAAGGTTGATCCACACGTATGCTACCATGGTCAGTAGTAATCAAAATGTCATAGTCAAGTTCTGAAAGACGATGAAAAAGGTCGCGTATAGGCGTATGTCTGAACCACGACAACGTTATGCTGCGATAAGCACTCTCATTGCCAGCCAATTCACGCACCATGCGGCTTTCAGTACGAGCATGGCTCAGTATGTCAATAAAGTTAATGACCAACACATTCAGCGGAGTCGATGTAAATTGCTGCATCTGTCCTAACAGGTGGTCAACAGCTTGCGAGTCATTCAGCTTGTGGTAGGTAAAGTCCTCACGGCGACGAAAACGCTGCAACTGATGACGTATGAGCGCCTCTTCGTTCAGGTTTTTACCCTCATCCTCCTCTTCATCCACCCAAAGGTCAGGATACATCTGCTTTATTTGCAATGGCATGAGACCTGCAAAGATGGCATTACGAGCATACTGTGTAGCGGTAGGCAGAATGGCATAATACATATTCTCATCTATGTCAAAGTCGTCAGCCAACTCTTGTGAGAGCACACGCCATTGGTCATAGCGAAAGTTATCAAGCACTAACAAAAACACCTTTTGGCCTGCCGACAAACGCGGAAAAATGCAACGCTTAAACACATCAGGACTCATTAACGGACGATTGTCGGGCTGCTTTATCCAATCCTCATAATGCCGACGTATAAATTTGGCAAAAGCCCCATTAGCCTCCTCCTTCTGCATACGCAGCATCTCGTCCATGCCACTATCGGCCTCTGACAGTTCCAGTTCCCAATAAACCAATCGTTTGTAGAGTTCCTGCCACTCATCGGCTGTAAGACTCTCGCTCAACTGCATACCAATGCGGCCAAACTCTTGTCGATAACCCGTTTGCGTAACCTCCTGCACTATTTCACGTTGGTGAATATTCTTTTTCAGCGTGAGCAATATCTGCTTAGGGTTAACAGGCTTTATTAAGTAATCAGCTATTTTCGACCCTATAGCCTGGTCCATAATGTCCTCCTCCTCATTTTTGGTGACCATCACCACGGGCACATTAGGCACCAAATCCTTGAGTCGCATCAAGGTTTCAAGGCCCGAAAGTCCAGGCATATTTTCGTCAAGCAACACAAGGTCAAAACTTTGGTCACGACACAAGTCAATAGCATCAGGTCCATTGCTGGCAGTAACCACTTCGTAGCCTTTTTTTTCAAGAAACAATATGTGGGGCTTGAGCATGTCTATCTCATCATCCACCCAAAGTAAACGTGCTGACACGGTTTTTTCGTATTTTATTTTAATTTGTAACCATCGAAAGCTGTAAACACACGCCCATCTCTTTAAAAGAAACATGGGAAATGCAACCACACCTATAGCTTTACAACCTGACACATGTCCACTTGTAAGGCCAAAGAGTTACATTTCCCATCTCGTGCGTTTTTTAAAGGGACTCTACTTAGCCCGCTTGGCTCGACCGCCACGTGGACGTTTGTTTTTCTTTTTATCTCCCTTTTTACCTCCGCCCTTGCTAAAGTCATTAGGAACGGGAGCAGGTTTCTTTATAGGTCCACCATCCTCGCCCACCAAAGCAAAATCAAGCTGGCGACGCTCTAAATTGGCACGTTCTACACGTATGCGCACCTTGTCGCCTAAGCCATAACGCTTGTGATAGCGTCGACCCACAAGGCAGAAATTGCGCTCATCAAACTCATAATAGTCGTCGAGCAACATGCGCAAAGGTATCATACCTTCACATGAGTTTTCATCAACCTCCACATACAAGCCAAACTCTGTTACGCCACTCACCGTGCCATCAAACTCTTGACCTATGCGGTCACCCATAAACTCTACTTGTTTGTATTTGATTGAGGCACGTTCGGCTGTAGCAGCCAATTGCTCCATGTCGGAGGCATGCTCACACAGTTCCTCATACTTTTTCTGACTTACCGAGCGTCCGCCCTCAGCATAACGCGTGAGCAATCGGTGTACCATGGTGTCGGGATAACGGCGAATGGGCGAGGTAAAGTGTGTGTAGTAGTCAAACATCAAGCCATAGTGGCCTATGTTATGCGTGCTATAACGAGCCTTCATCATGGCACGAAGCGCAACCATCTCTACCACATCCTCCTCTTTTTTACCTTTCACATCGGCCAGCAAGCGGTTCAAACTCTTGCTTACCTCAGTTTTAGTGCCATCGGTGCGTATTTTGTAACCAAAGCGAGCTATGAAGCCACTGAGCTTTTCCATTTTCTCAGGGTCGGGCACATCGTGAATACGATACACAAACACCTTTGGCTTTTTGCCACGAGGCACAACAGCTATCTTTTGTGCCACACTGCGATTGGCTAACAACATGAACTCTTCTACCAACTTATTGGCATCCTTAGCCACCTTCACATAGGTGCTAATGGGGTGGCCTTTTTCGTCTACCTCAAAGCGCACCTCTGAGCGGTCAAAGCCTATTGAGCCATTTTTAAAACGTTTGGCACGTAATATCTTGGCAAACTTGTCAAGCTGTATGAGTTCTTGTGCATATTCCCCCTCAGGCTCACTACCCGCAGGCAAAGCCTCTGGATGGTCGCCTGGCAAATTTAGGTCGGCCTCTGAAGCCACCCCATTACGTTCAAGAATGTATTGCACCTCTTCATACGTAAAGCGGCGGTTACTCTTTATGACGGTATGAGCCAAGTGCCAATCGAGCACCTCGCCCTTATCGTTCATGTGGAATATGGTAGAATAAGTCAACTTTTCCTCGTCAGGACGGAGTGAGCAAATAAAGTTGCAAAGGCGCTCTGGCAACATCGGTATGGTGCGATCAACCAAGTAAACGCTCGTGGCACGCTTTACAGCCTCCTTGTCAATGATGTCACCCTCCTTTACATAGTGCGACACATCGGCTATGTGTACACCTACCTCCCAAAGGTTCTTTTGTATGGGGCGTATTGACAACGCATCGTCAAAGTCCTTTGCATCATGTGGGTCGATAGTGAAAGTGGTCACATTACGGAAGTCCTCACGTTTGGCTATCTCTTCGGGAGTAATGTCGGGCGAGAGTTTCTCAGCAGCCTTTTCCACCTTTTCGGGATAGGTGTAGGGCAAACCATATTGTGCCAATATGGCATGCATCTCGGCATTGTTTTCGCCCTGTTTGCCCAATATGTCAACCACCTTGCCTATAGGACTCTTTGAGTCTGAGGGCCACTCTATAATTTTTACCACGGCTTTATCGCCATTCTTACC
The DNA here is from genome assembly GCA_900546605.1 of uncultured Prevotella sp. Lineage (GTDB taxonomy): Bacteria > Bacteroidota > Bacteroidia > Bacteroidales > Bacteroidaceae > Alloprevotella. The sequence continues at coordinate 5,442 of URDV01000028.1, read as the reverse complement.
TCCACCTAATTTATCCTTAGGTATGAATATATCGGTTGCGAGCGAACGGCTCTCAGTAACAAGGAATCCATAACCACGCTCCACCTGCAGTTGTCCTACAAAGGTATCGTTGGCACGTTCTAATATTTCAGTTACCTCAGCCTCGCGCGTATGTCCTGCACGACGCGCCAGCATCGTCACCTTCACGCGGTCGCCATCAAGAGCATGGAGCGAGTTACGCTCACACACCAATATGCTCTTTCCGCCATCATCTGGCACAAACGAGTTACGACCATTACGCTTACGCACAAAGGTGCCTTCCATCACATTCGAACGAACGGCGTTGCGATAGTGACCATTGCCATCAGTTGATATGTAATCATCCAACACAAGGTCGCTAAGCGCATCCATTATAATCATTTTGGCTGGATGGTTATTAGCTTTCAGTTGCGTAAACAGGTCTTTTACATCATATTCTTTTTCAGGGTGCTCGTTAAACAAATCAACAAGCCATTGAGCCACTTGCTTTTTCTTAAGTCGGCCCGAGCCCTTTGCATTTTTTTCTTTCTTTGCCATAATAGTTCTCTGTGTTAAGAGTGAAAGGGTGCATTGCTACTTGAGCTTTGCACTTTACAAAGTAACGATATTTTTTGGTATCAAGCAAAGCAATTAATATATAATAACGCTATGTAACCAATAATCTTAGTACTTTTGTCGCCAAAATTAGTTGCAATCTCTATGTTTAAACGTATTATATGCCTCGTTTTGCTCATTTTGTCGGCTGTTAGCACCTTTGCGCAAACGGATGATAGCAAAAAAGTGAACACCGAGGTGCAAGAGGTGGAAGTGCCCATTATGACGCAAGTGGGCAGCACACAATATAAAGGTCACACTATTCCTCACGTCATTCTGCCTGCTCTGCCTAAGTATGCTCCACTTACCTTTAAAAACGATAAGGAACGTGATGAGTATAATCGTTTGGTGTATAACGTGAAGAAGGTGTTGCCCTGGGCCAAACTGGCTAAACTTACTATTATTGAAACGATTGAAGTGCTTGACCAACTACCCGACAAGCGTTCACGCGATGCACACATCAAGCAGGTGGAACATGGACTAAAGCAACAATATGGCCCTGCACTAAAAAAACTTACACGTTCACAAGGGCGTTTGCTCATTAAATTGGTAAACCGCGAGTGTAACCAAACGGGGTATGCCATTGCAAAGGCTTTTATTGGTCCGTTCAAGGCGAACCTTTACCAAGGCATTGCGGTGTTGTTTGGTAATAGTTTGAATAAAAAGTATGACCCCGAGGGGGATGACCGCTACACCGAAAGGGTGGTACGCATGGTTGAGGCGGGGGTTATTTAACTGATCAATAGGTTCCTATTAACTTTGCTATCGGAGAAGGATACGGATTATTGGAGTACAAAATTCAAGCATGGGACACATGATGTATGTACATGCTTTCCAACAGGGACAATACTCAATGAAAAATGAGTATAGTACTCATGGGCACTTGAGTATAGTATTCATTGCCACTTGAGTATAGTACTCATTGCCACTTGAGTATAGTACTCATGGGCACTTGAGTACTATACTCTTTTTTTTGCACCGAATGCTTGTCTTTTCTTGATTTTACTAGACACTATTCGTTGGCGGATTTTGGGGTTAACAAATTGACAGGTTAACGGGTTAACAGGTAAGTTTGCCAAGCTTTTTAAGTTTCTTGTCATTCTGGCTTTAACATAATAAGTGGTGTAAAGCATACTTACTTGTTAACCTGTCAACTTGTTAACTCGTTAACCTGAAATTCCGCCAACGGGTATGTGAACTAATTTTTACCATTACTAAAGGCGTCTTTAGTAGGTAAAAAAGACTTTGCCCACCAAGGCATCGTGTGGTATAATGGTGAATGAGTCGGGTGGCATTTCAACCCAATAATAGTCGCGCAGTAGTTTCACACGCTTCATGGGTTGCCCATCCAGTTCAAGTTGGCCGAATTTGTTAACACGCACCGTGTTGCAATGTTCATAGTTTTGCATGAGGTAAGCTAACAGATGTGCGTTGTAGGGAGTAACCATAATGCTATGGTGACTACTGGGGATGCATATAGGTTGTGCATCGGGCGATGTGCGGCCAGGTATGATGATGCGACGCTCGGGGTCAATCCATATGGTTTCGCCAGGTAAGGCTTGGCAGCACCCTATGAGTGTGAGTTGTTGCCCTTGTGTATCGGTACACGTAAACACAATGCTGTCGCCATGCGAGGGCTGACGGTATCCCCATCGGTGGTAGCCCCAAAGTTCTTCGCAAGGTAAGCGCAAACCATAATAGGTTAAACTGACCAAAGCTTGCTGGTGGCAAGGCAACTGTACGGGGGCAATGAGTAACAGACGTATGGCCGCAATGATGATGATGAGTACCACGTAGGGACTCATCCATTTGCACCATTGTTGTATGGTTGAAAGTGTGAAGTTGATACGTCTGAATTTCATAACCAGATGAAAGGATTTGTAAGTAGATGTTTAAAGGGTGGTTCTAAAAATTCTGTTTATATATTTCTGCTATTCTGAAATGTGATTTGCACGCTCTCGAAAGTGTCTTTTTGAAAGTTTGTTCGGTCACATAGCCCGCTATGCTCCCTCACAAACTTTCAAAAATACACTTCCGATAGCACACAAATCCCTATTTCAGAATTATTAGAATCACCCTAAAATAATTTTGAACATCTACTTATTTGATTCAAAAGCGTGAAAGGCTGGAACCCATGATAGGAGTTCCAGCTTTTCATTCGTTTTGCCTTAGGTGGTGCTTACTGAATGTCCCACACACGTTTGAAAAAACGATTCCAACGCACGTGGTGACCGCTGAACCAACCATAGTCACCATTTAGTGAGAGCCATACAAATAGAGGCTTGCCTACAATGTGATCCTCGGGCACAAAGCCCCAAAAACGAGAGTCGGCCGAGTTGTCGCGGTTATCACCCATCATCCAGTAGTAGTCAAGGCGGAAGGTGTACTCGTTAGTAGGTTTGCCATTAATGTATATCTTTCCGTTGCGCACTTGCAGGTCGTTGCCCTCGTACACGCGAATGGGGCGTTCGTAAATAGGCAAGTTTTGCAGCGTAAGGTGCAGCTTAGCTCCTTTCTTAGGAATCCACACAGGACCATAATTAGCCGTAGTCCAATTTTTCACCATGTTTTGTGGATAGAGCCAATCGGCTGTGGGCTGTGCAGGCTTTATGCTGGCCACAATGTCGGGGCGGTGCATCAAAGTCTGTTTGGCAGCCTTTGTGAGTGGCATCCACACAGTTTGTCCGTTGCGCGAGGTGTAAAGGTCCTCATCCGTAATGCCTAATTCAAGTTTGAGGTCATCGGGCAAGTCTTGCTTAAATGTTACCTCATAGGCATATTGTACGTTCTCGGGTTCGCGGTTAGGGCGGCCATTTAGGTAGACAATGTTATTGCGTATTTGCAAAGTCTGCCCAGGTAATCCTACACAACGCTTCACATAGTTTTCACGACGATCAGTAGGTCGTGCCACAATGTCGCCAAACTGTTCAGGCTGTGTGCGCATATAGCTGCTACCTGCTGCATAAAGTTTTGCAAAAAAGCTTTGCTGCTCTTCATAGCTCATGCCAGGGCGTAAGGCAGCAGTGGCCAATGTGGGTTGGGCTTCGGGTGTGGTAGGCTGTTGACCTAATATTTGATCACCCATTTGGTAAGCCATGCGGTAGTAGTCTTGATTTTGCTGATTCAAGGCTACGGTGTCACCTGCGGGATAATTGAACACCACGATGTCGTTGAGTTGCACATGGCCTAAGCCCTTGACACGACGATAGTCCCATTGCGGCCACTCAATGTAACTTTTACAATTCAGTAGGGGCAACGTATGCTGCGTAAGCGGCATGGTAAGAGGAGTTTGCGGAATGCGTGGCCCATATGAAAGCTTTGACACGAGCAAATAGTCGCCTGTGAGCAATGTCTTTTCAAGCGAAGAAGAGGGGATGACAAAGTTCTGAAAGAAGAACTGATTGAGAAAGTAAATGGCCACCAATGCAAACACAATGGCATCGACCCAACTCATGATGAAGCGTGTTTCGGGACGAACTTCGGGTTCGCGCCACCAGCTCCAATTGATTTTGCGCGAAATGTAAAGGTCGTAAATAAAGGGCAGCACAATGAGTCCCCACCATGATCCTACCCAATAAAGAAAGCTTAGGTAGAGAACCAAGGTGATGCCAAAACTCACCCACGCGGGTTTCTTTTTATTGTTTGACTTATTGTTGGACTTTTCAGTTTGCATGTTTATCTGTTTTGCGCGTTGGCGGAATTAGTGAACGGGTTAACGGGTAAGTTTGTCAAGCTTTTAACTTCTTACCATTCAGACTTAAACATAATAAGTGGTGCATAGCCTGCTTACTTGTAAACCTGTTCACCAACAAATCCGTCAGCGGGTTCTGTTTTGTAAACTTTAGAATTTAAACAAATCGTCGGTTGAGAGCAGTCCCTCATGTGTGGCTGTGAATTCGGCCGCTAACACAGCACCTAATGCAAAGCCACTGCGATTGTGAGCTGAGTGTGTGATTTGTATCATATCAGCAGGCGAATCGTAGGTCAACGTGTGAATGCCTGGCACCTCGCCTTGTCGTATGGCATCAATGCGTAGCAAGTTTTTAGGTTGTTGCTTACTGCCAGTGGTTGTGCCATCAGCATTGAGCACTTCGCCCTTTACCCAATCGTCTTTGCGGTCGAGTTCGGCACACACTTGTTCGGCCAATGTGATGGCCGTGCCACTGGGGGCATCAAGTTTGTGAATGTGGTGAGTTTCCACCTCGCTCACATCGTAGGTGGGATAAGCATTCATGATGCGAGCCAAATACTTGTTGACAGCAGAGAAAATAGCTACACCCAATGAAAAGTTTGAGGCCCAAAATAGAGTGTGTCCGCCTTCGGTGCAAGCGCGTCGCACATCGGCCTCATGTTCTTTGAGCCAACCTGTGCTACCGCTCACCACCTTTACCCCTTGTTTCCATGCACGCAAATAGTTGCCATAAGCGGCTGTGGGGTTGGTAAACTCAATGGCCACATCGGCGCTTCGGAAGGCATCGCTTTCAAAGTCGTCCATGTTGTTAATGTCGATGATGCAAACAATCTCGTGTCCGCGTTGGCGGGCAATATCTTCAATCATGTGGCCCATTTTACCGTAGCCAATCAATGCTATTTTCATTTCAATAAAGTTTTTGTTTGCTGCAAAGGTATTTAAAAAGTTTGAGGTTTAATACGTTATGAGGTTATAAAGTTAACTCGTTTGGGGATTTCTTACTCCTATTTTTCTCTCAAGAAAGCCTCTGATTTAACAAGTGTGTAAATCAAGTATAGAATTATTAGAGCCACCTTAAAATAAAACGCGTTGGCGGAATTAGTAAACAAGTTGACAAGTTAACGGGTTAACAGGTAAGT
>URDV01000027.1 GCA_900546605.1 uncultured Prevotella sp. | reverse complement strand
GACAAGTTAACGGGTTAACAGGTAAGTTTGCCAAGCTTTTTAAGTTTCTTGTCATTTTGGCTTTAACATAATAAGTGGTGTAAAGCATACTTACTTGTTAACCTGTCAACTTGTTTACCCGTTAACCTGAAATTCCGCCAACGGGTACTCATTGCCACTTGAGTATATTGCCATTTGAGTATATGAACTATAATAGATAATGAGAGATGTTACACTACAGAAGAAAAAAACAAGAAGTAAATGATTCTGAGAAATGAGAAAAGAATAACTTTGCAGTATGCAATTACCTGAACTCTTAAAAAGAATTGCAAAGCACCCACAAATAGGTGCCTTGGCAAAGATTTTGAGCAACCGTGAAACAGCTTTGACACATGTGCAAGGACTGCAAGGTTCGGCTGCCCCTGTGGCTTTTGCTGCTTTGAGCGAACGCAATGTACCTATAGCTCGTCCCTTCCTTTTTATTTTAAATGATGAAGAAGAGGCGGGATATTTTTATCATGATTTGACGCAATTGCTTGACGATGAAAGGGTGTTGTTTTATCCATCCACCTATCGTCGAGCTGTGAAATATGCACAACGCGATGCTGCCAATGAAATATTACGCACCGAAGTTTTAAACAAGTTGTCGGCCTTAAAGTCAACTGAAGGTAAAAAAGATGGAGCAAAAAGCGGACCGCTATACATAGTAAGCTTTCCTGCAGCTTTGTCAGAACGCGTTGCCCCACCACAAAACATGGTGGCACGCACCATCAACTTGCATCAAGGTGGAACGTATGACCTTATGGCGCTCACCAAACGCTTGTTAGAGGTGGGCTTTGTGCGCAAAGACTATGTGTATGAACCTGGTGAATTTGCCGTGCGTGGCTCCATACTCGATATTTACTCATTTGCGTCAGAGTTTCCATATCGTGTCGACTTTTTTGGCGATGATGTAGAAAGCATACGCACCTTTGAAGTGCAAACCCAATTGTCAAAAGACTATAAGGAAGATATAAGCATTGTGCCCGATACTGAACAAGGTGAAGCGCAAGGTGCCTTGGTATCGGCAACAGACTATTTGCCCCATGACACCCTATTAGTAGTAAAAGACTTAGGTTTTGTGCATGATGCCATTGACCGCATTTATGAAGAAGGCTTTGCTCGTCAAGCGCAACAGGAGTTAGCTCCAACATCAGAGATGGAGGAACAAGCCCAACAAGAGCGTTTGAAAAAAGAACTCATGCTCATTACGGGTGAAAACTTCCTACGCGGTGTAGCCTCATTGCAGCGTGTTAACATAGGAGCACAGCCCTTGGGCACAGCGCAGACCGTGATACACTTTAACACTACGCCACAGCCACTCTATCACAAGAACTTTGAACTTTTGCGTCAGAACTTGCGCCAATTGAAAGCCGATGGCTATGAAGTGTACATATTGGCCGACAGTGCTAAGCAAACAGAACGTTTGCAAAGCATATTTGAAGAGATGAACACAGCCTCTCAACTGTTCGTCCCCATAGAGCGTACACTGCATGGTGGATTTAGTGATGCTGACCTAAAAGTGTGTTTATTTACCGACCACCAAATATTTGACCGCTTTCACAAATATAATTTAAAGAGCGACCATGCACGCGATGCTAAGATGGCCTTGTCGCTTAAAGAGCTGATGCAATTTGAGCCAGGCGACTACGTAGTGCACATTGACCATGGTGTGGGGCGCTTTGCGGGATTGGTGCGTATGCCTGGAGCCGATGGTGCGATGCAGGAGATGATAAAGCTCACTTACAAAAACGATGATGCTGTGTATGTGAGCATTCATTCGCTGCACAAAGTTTCAAAATATAAAGGCAAAGACGGTGAAGCTCCGCGCATTAGCAACTTAGGCACAGGAGCCTGGGAAAAGTTGAAGGAGCGCACTAAAAAGAAGATTAAGGACATTGCCCGCGACCTTATACGTCTTTACTCACAACGTAAAGAAGAGAAAGGCTTTGCCTTCAGTCCTGACTCATTTATGCAACACGAGTTGGAGGCCAGTTTTGTGTATGAAGACACTCCCGACCAACTGCGCGTGACGCAAGAGGTGAAAAAGGACATGGAAAGCGCCAAGCCTATGGATCGCTTGGTGTGTGGCGATGTAGGATTTGGCAAAACTGAAATTGCCATTCGAGCCGCCATAAAGGCCGCTGCTGACAACAAGCAAGTGGCCGTGTTGGTGCCAACTACAGTGTTGGCCTTGCAACATTACAAAACGTTTGCCAACCGACTGAAAGACTTCCCCGTAAGGGTTGACTACCTTACACGTGCTCGCTCAACAGCACAAACCAAAGCTTTGCTCAAGGACTTGGCCGAGGGTAAAATTAACATTGTGGTGGGAACGCACAAACTTATAGGTAAAAGTGTGAAATGGCACGACTTAGGCTTACTCATTATTGACGAGGAACAAAAGTTTGGTGTAGCTGTAAAAGAGAAGTTGCGCCAACTCAAAGTAAACGTTGACACGCTCACCATGTCGGCCACTCCTATACCCCGCACCCTTCAATTTTCACTTATGGGTGCACGCGACTTTAGTGTTATTCAAACACCCCCGCCTAACCGTCGACCTATACAAACGGAGATTCACACCTTTAGTCACGAGGTGATAGCCGAAGCCGTCAACTTTGAAATGAGCCGTAACGGCCAGGTGTACATTGTGACCAACCGCGTAGCAGCCTTGCCTAACCTGCAAAACTTGGTTCATAAATATGTGCCCGATGCTCGCATTGCCATCGGTCATGGGCAAATGCCTCCCGACCAACTTGAAAAGGTAATTATGGGATTCGTTAATTATGACTACGACGTACTCATTTCGACTACCATAGTTGAAAATGGCATTGATGTGCCCAACGCAAACACCATTATTATTGATGCGGCTCACCACTTTGGTTTGTCAGACTTGCACCAAATGCGCGGACGTGTGGGTCGTGGTTCTCGCAAAGCCTTTTGCTACCTATTAGCTCCCCCCTTGGCTTTATTGCCCGATGAATCGCGCCGACGATTAGAGGCTATAGAAAACTTTTCAGACTTAGGTTCGGGCATACACATTGCCATGCAAGATCTTGACATTCGTGGTGCGGGCAATTTGTTAGGCTCTGAGCAAAGTGGCTTTATTGCCGATTTGGGTTACGAAACTTACCAAAAGATATTAGCCGAGGCGGTAACCGAGCTTAAGAATGACGAGTTTGCCGACCTTTACGCTGATGAGTTGAAAAAGACAGGGCACCTCAGTGGCGAACGCTTTGTTGATGATTGTACAGTAGAGTGCGACTTGCACGCATATTTTCCCGAAACGTATGTGCCTGGAGCTACAGAGCGCATGCTGCTCTACCGTGAACTTGACTCGTTATCTACCGAAGAGCAAATTGCAGACTTCCGCCATCGCATGGAGGATCGCTTTGGTCCGCTACCGCCTGAGGGTGAAGAACTGCTACGCATTGTGCCGCTGCGTGCCATTGGACGCCAGTTAGGAGCAGAACGCTTGACACTAAAAAACAGACGCATGACGCTTTACTTTGTGCGTAACACAGAGAGTGCCTTTTATCAAAGCGACACTTTTGAACGCATTATTAACTTTGCCACAAATTCATATCAGCGTTGCAAACTTGATGAGAATCGTGGACATCGGCGCATGATTATTAATGATGTGCCTACCGTTGAAGCCGCACTCGTTACACTGAAGAATATATAAGGGGGGCTATTTATTCTGAAAAAGTGAATAAATTATTCTAATGTGCTATTTGTATGTTCGCAAAGAAAAAACACCTCCAATAACATACAAATCCCAACATCAGAATAAAATTTCCCCTTAAAGCATAAATTATTGGGTGAAAACGCATGGGTATACAGAGTTTCCTTCTCTGTATCCCATGCGTTTTTGTTTTTTGAATAAAATAGGCAGCGGTGAGTGCAATGCATTCAAGCAAACTTGATGCTTTGCACTCACCTTGCACTATCTTTGTAAGGATGTTATCATAAAATTGCCTTCAAAATTCATCCATAAGCAACAAAAACAAAGTTTATTTAATCATTTAACGTTTTTTACCCCCCCCTGTTTGGTTTGTTTTGTATTATAGCTTACATTTGCAACGTGATTAACAGATATTTACGCGATGCCTACTATTCACGCGTATAAAATCATTTGTTAAGCACCCATTGCTACGAAAAGCATTAACATAATAAATCAAAAAAATAACATGATGAAAAATTACTTTTTGCTTGCGCTATTAGCTGCAAGTGCGACAAGTGCTTTGGCTGGAACCTTTACGGTTTCAACCGATACTGAGTCGCATGAGTTTTACATTAAAAATCCTGCCAATGGGTACTTTTGTAAATTAAACGGAATTTATATCGGCTCAACGCAAACGAAGGCTGACGGAGCTACTTTCAAAATTTATGGTGGCTCTGAAGAGGGTAAATATTATTTGTTCTGCACTACCAACAACAAGTACGTTACCTACACCGATATGACAGCAGGTAACAGCAAGGTTATCTTTACAGATAGTAAGGATGAAGCCAAGCAATGGAAAATTAAGTTGGAAAACAACCAAACACAACGTTACGACATTTTCCCTGAAGGCGTTGACGGCAACAATGACAACCTTAGCTGGAACTGGCATGGCGGTGTTAGTAACAACATGGGGTTCTACCAAGCAAGTGATGGTAACTCTACTTGGACATTTGTAGATATTAATGACGTAGACTTTACCTTTAATTACACCTATAATGGCCAACAAGTTGCAACAACCACCGCTACTATCAACAAGAATGATGTAACTATTCCCGACTGTCCCATTACCTATTTTACAGTTGGAACATCAACACTTGATGGTACCACCTATACCGTAAATTGTTCGCCAGTATTTGAGTTTGCTGACACCTACGATGCCTCAACAGCTCATTGGTATGCCATTGACATGCACAATAACCAAGGCAACATATTATGGAAAGCAGCCGATGATGCCAGCATCAGCTTGCCTACTATTAGCAAAACGAATACCCCCAAACTCGACGACTATTATAAGTGGACATTTGTAGGAAGCATTGCTAAGGGTTTCAAACTTTATAACAAAGCCACTAACAAGGCACTTGTGTTGGATGGCGTTGGAAAATTGAGCGATGAAGGCGAGGTTTTCCAGATTAAAGCATCGAATGCCAATAATGCCACGACTAAAAAACTGGGCTTCTGCCTTACAAAAGATAACACAAACTATTTAAACCACCAAACCGACCTTAAAACATGGACCAGTGCCGATGAAGGCTCAACCATGCATGTGCAAGACTTTGGTGTATATGCCGTTAAATATGCTAAGGTAATTAAGGCTATTAATGATGCTGATGCTCCCGAAGATGCTATTGGTAGCAGTTCATATCTAAGTAATGCAGATAACCTTGCAGCATTTAATAATGCCTATGCTGCCGCTACCGCTGAAGGCGCAACCGACAACCAAAAGGATGCCTTAGGTGATGAAAACATAAAGATTAACGAAACATCACCAACCATGGAGGTAGGCAAATATTATCGTTTGTATAACAAGAACCATAAAAAATACCTATGCCTCAGCAACAATGCTGCCGAAGTTACCAGTAAGATTATCAGCACCACCGATAGCAAAAGTGTTGCCTCAGTAGTTTACATCTGTCCAGCTGTTGTTGAAGGACGCTATCGCATTAAAATAAATGGTCTCACCTTTGGCAAAGCTACACAAAGTAGCAATATTCAATTAGGTGATGAAAATTATGATAGTAAGGGTGGCTACGTTATTTCACACGCAGGAAAGACCTTCACATTCTTCGATGCCGTGTCTAATACTAATTTTAGCTATTTGCATGCTGCTGATAGTGGTACACACATGGTAGGTTGGAGTAATGATGCTACAGCCAGTGAATGGTATGTTATTCCTGCCACAGATGTTGAAATATCACTTGCTCAAGTGGGCGATAGCAAATACACCTCAGTATATCTGCCTTACGATGTAAAGAGCATTGAGGGTGCTAAGGCTTATGTTGGAAAATTGAGCGATGACCAATCGGCACTTAACATGACAAATGTTGAGAGCGTTCCTGCCAACAATGGTTTTGTGCTTGTGGGTGATGCCGACAAGGCTACTTTAACCATTGGCGAGGCTACAGCCTTGGCTGAAGGTGCTAACGACATTACGGGTACAAACACTGGCATTGTGCTCACATCGGGCGAAAACGACAACCATGCCAGCTACTTGGTATTTGGTAAGGACGATGCAAACAGCATAGGTTTCTTTGTACCTGCAACAGCACTTAATTCCATCCCCGCCAACAAAGCTTATATCAACGCAAGTGCACTCAGCAGCAGCGCATTGGTAATGAACTTTGGCGGTAACGTTACAGCCATTGACAAAACTATGGTTGACAACGCTGCTAACAATGCTCCTGTATTTGACCTCACAGGTCGCCGCGTAGTAGCTCCTGTTAAGGGTGGCATCTACATTATGAATGGTAAGAAGTTTGTAAAGTAACCCATCAACGTAAAGTTCAAAAAAAACTATAGCAACAATGAAAAAAACATATATTCAGCCCAATAGCCAGTGCATCAATCTGTTCATTGAAGATGCTATGCTCGCGGCTTCACTTAGCTCAGTTGAAGTAAACAAGGACAAAAACGCTACTAGCATTCTTTCTGACGAAAGAGGCTGGAGCAGCGATAATTGGACGAATGTGGATGAGGACTAACGCTCCTCTCACCACATTACGTAACGAATGAAGAGAGGGGTTAACGCACAATTTTCCCCCTCTCTTACACCCACTTGCGGGGAAGTAGGTAGCCCTGCAAGTCATTACTATTCACATATGTAATAGTAATTCATTTCATTTTGTATGAAGGCCGCCCGAAGTGATTCGCACGGCCTTCTTTTTTATATGTTATGATACCCATTGGCAGAATTACAGGTTAACCTGTTATCCTGTTGACGGGTTGACAAGTTAACGGGTTGACGGATAAGTATGCTACACACAACCTATTATGTAAAAGTCTTAATGGTGAGGAGCTAAAAACCTTGACTAACTTACCTGTTAACCCGTTAACTAAATTACCCATCAACCCGTATTATGATATCATACTCTCAGCTATAGCCATGTGTTATTGTGCATAGCCTAACTTTGACAACACTTCGTTGCTAATGTCGATACTGGGCGAGGCAAAAATAATGCCGTTGTCAGAGGCACGATCAAGAATCAGTTGAAAGCCACGTGTTGTGGCTATACTCTTCACCGCATTATAAATTTCGTCTTGAATAGGTTCTATCAGGCTCTGACGCTTTTTATAGAGTTCACCTTCAGGACCAAAATACTTCTTTTTTAAGTCAGCGGCCTCTTTCTCTTTATCAACGATGGCCTTTTCGCGTTCTTTCTTTTGTGCATCGCTCAAAAATACGCTCTCATTTTGATAATTTTTGTAGAGCGTTTGAGCTTTGTTGTTAAGTGCCTCCACTTCAGCCTGCCACGACTTAGAGGTTTGATTTAGCTGTTCATTGGCACGCTCGTAAGCAGGAATGTTACTCAAGATGTATTCCATGTCGACCAGTGCAAACTTTTGTGCTTGTAGGTTCATAGCACCTCCAAGCACCAATAAAAGAATCAAAAGCTTTTTCATGATTGTATATGTTTTAATTTTTAAGAATATATCTACAACTAAACTAAAAGAGACTCATAAGGCTTATGTGCAGCCTTATAAGCCTCTTTTATCTGTATTACGGAATAAGTTTGTTTTTAGATGGAAAGGTTGGTTATCTTGCAACAAACTTTTTATATGTGTCACGCGTTGGCGGAATTAGTAAACAAGTTGACAAGTTAACGGGTTAACAAGTAAGTTTGCCAAGCTTTTTAAGTTTCTTGTCATTCTGGCTTTAACATAATAAGTGGTGTAAAGCATACTTACTTGTTAACCTGTCAACTTGTTTACCCGTTAACCTGAAATTCCGCCAACGGGTATGTGTCACTAAGCGGTGCTGAGTTTAGAACTCTTGTCCAATGATGAAGTGGAACTGAGAACCACCTGCACGCTTACCCGTGTAACCACTGATGTACTTTTGGAAACCATAAGCCCAATCAATACCCATCAAGCCCACCATAGGCAACAAGATGCGCACACCTACACCAGCAGAACGCTTCATGTTGAAGGGATTGAAGTTCTTAACATTTTGCCAAGCATTACCCCCTTCGAGGAAGGCCAAGGCAAAGATAGAGGTGGAGGTTTCAAGCATTAACGGGTAACGCAACTCAAGCGTCATGCGGCTATAAGCATAAGCATCGCCATAATAAGAGTTGTTGCCCGATAGTGAACCATTTTCATAACCACGCAAACCAATGGTTTCGGTAGCATAGCCACTTGAATAGCCCGACATGCCATCACCACCTACATAGTAGGTTTCGAAGGGAGACTTTTTGTGCTGATTGTATGAGCCCAATATACCAAACTCAACACGTGTCATCAACACAGGTGCCTTAACAGCACTCGACAAGGCGGTAAAGTTGCGGAATTTAAACTTCCACTTATGATATTCAATCCAGCGGAACTTCTCCTGCATCTCCTTTTGATAATTGGCACTATTGTAGTCAGTAGCCAAATTCTTGTAGTTACGTCCATCCCACAAAGAGTAAGGAGGTGTTAACGTAACTTGGAAGAGGAACTCTGATCCCTTGCGCGGATAGAAGGGGTGATCAGTAGAGTTACGCTGCAATGAGAGCGACAAGTTGATGTTGTTGCAGTTACCATCGGTAATTAAGAAGTACTGCCATGACTTCAGCATGTAGCGTGTGTAAGAGAGTTCGGCCATAAACGTAAAGTAGTCGTCGGGCCAACGCAAACGCTTACCAAATCCCAAGCTGAGGTTTACCATCTTAACATACTTGTCGGGGTCATAAGCATCGGTATAGTAATTAGAACTTGTGCCATAACCATAAGCATAGTTCATCATTTGACTATAGTAGTTTTGGTTGATGTAGTTAGAGTTTACATCACTCTGCTTACTATATGAAATGCTGAACGAGAGTTGGTTAGGACGCTTGCCACCAAGCCAAGGCTCAAGGAATGAAAGGCCATAGTTTTGATAGTAAGTACCATTGGTTTGCACCTGTAACGAAAGGGTTTGTCCGTCACCCTGAGGTATGAAGCCTACACGCTTATAACCACCCTTGCGGAAAAGGTTCTGCACCGAGAAGTTGGTAAACTTTAACCCTACACGGCCTACAATACCTGTTTGTCCCCAACCAGCAGAAAGTTCTATTTGGTCACCGCCCTTTGAGGTGAGGGGATAGTTCAAATCAACCGTACCGCTTACGGGATCGGGTTTGATGCCACTCTGCCCAAACTGTGACTGCAAGGATTCAGGGTCAAACTGGTTCATTTGAGCCAAATCTTGAATAGAACGTTTGATGTTGTCCATTGAGAACAAGTCGCCAGGTTTGGTGCGTAGCTCACGACGAATAACGTTTTCGTACACACGGTCGTTACCCGCAATGCGCACATGGTTAAAGGTGGCTTGTTGTCCCTCACGAATGCGCATTTCAAGGTCAATGGAGTCGCCCACCACGTTCACTTCAACAGGGTCAAGGCGGTAGAACACATAACCATTGTTATAATAAAGGTTACCTACAGCATCGTCGTCGGTATTCAAACGCTTGTTCATGAGTGTTTGGTCATATACATCGCCCTGCTTCATTTGCAAAATGCGTTGTAGCAAGTCGGAGTTATAAACGGTGTTACCCACCCACGAAATGTTGCGCACAAAGTACTTTTTGCCTTCATACACGTTCATAAAAATATTAACGTGCTTATCGTCAATTGTTTGTACGCTATCGGCCGTGATGATGGCATCGCGATACCCCCACGAGTTCAGCTTTTCGACCAAGAGGTCCTTGTCCTCCTTATACTTTTCGGGCAAGAACTTTTTAGAGCGAAACATGTTAACGAAACTCTTTTCGTGCGTTTTCTTCATGGCTCTTTTCAACTTACCCACATGCTTAGGGTCAGCTCCTGTAATGAAGATTTTTTGCACTTTAATTTTTTCGTTCTTGTTGATATTAATGTCAACAAGTACGCGGTTATCGCCCGTTACGTCCTCACGCTGCACAATGTTCACCTCGCAATTTTTAAAGCCCTTCTCTTCAAAGTGCTTCTTAATGTAGTGTTCTGCGCGGTTCACCATGTCGGTAGTGATTTGGTTGCCAGGTTGAAATCCAATGATTTTTTCACAATCCTCACGTTCCGACTTTTTTACACCCGTATAGCGAATGCTTGAAATACGTGGTTGCGCTGTAAGTTTCACGTGCAAATAAGCTTTGCCATCGACAATACTGTCGGCCACTATTTCAACATTTGAAAAAATCTTTTGGTTCCAATATCGACGCACTGCCTCACTTATGTCAGGTCCAGGGATTTCATAACTTTGTCCCACCGTTAAACCTGAGATGTTAAGCAGATAGTCAACGTCATACCCTTTCATTTCGTCAACTGTCAAGCCCCCTAATATGTAGCGTGGGTGATTGGCCGTGTACGTAATGACAGGTGTATTCGGCATAGCTTCGGCTGCATCAGTTTGTGCCTGTATCGCCTCAACCGACGATAAGGCCATTGCAAACATGAGCAGCACTCGTGGAGTATATTTCATTTATTATTGTGTTGTTGCAATAAAACTTTTTAAGTGGGTAAAAAAAGATTGTACACATGTGGCAAGGGTAGAAAGGCAACATGGGCATTAGTCAACTCATTAGCTACCATCACCCCCCCATTCATGAGCTAACAACTCTTTTCAACCTGTTCACTTGTTTTGCCATAGCGGCGTTCGCGATTTTGATACCATGCTATGGCCTTGCACAAATCAGCTTCATGAAAGTCGGGCCAAAAAGTGTCGCAAAAATAAAATTCGGTGTAAGCACACTGCCAAAGTAAATAGTTGCTTAAGCGAACCTCGCCCCCCGTGCGAATGAGCAAATCAGGGTCGGGCATAAAGTTTGTGGCCAAGTGTTGCGATATGGTGTCCTCGCTAATGTCGTCGGGTTGTAATCGTCCCTTTTTCACCTCAGTTGCTAACTGACGCATGGTGTGGGTTATTTCCCAGCGCGAACTATAACTTAAAGCTATCACCATGGTCATGCCTGTGTTAACCGAAGTGCGCTCTTGCAGCCCAAGAATAGACTGGCGCACCACATCGGGCACACGACTTAAGTCGCCAATGATGCGTAGGCGCACATTGTTGTTCATGAAGAGTTCCTCCTCGAGCGAGGTAAGAATGAGCGACATGAGCGCGGCCACCTCGTCGGCAGGTCGATTCCAATTTTCGGTTGAAAAGGTATAGAGCGTCAAGAACTTCACGCCCAAGTTTGAGCAAGCTGTGGTAATTTCACGCACAGCCACAACGCCCTGTTGATGCCCCATGCTGCGGTTCATGCCGCGTGCTTTGGCCCAACGTCCATTGCCATCCATTATGATGGCAATGTGGGCAGGAATTCTTGAAGAGTCGAGTTGCATTTCCTTTTTTGGTTTATTGTGAAAAAGAGTCAGTCCCTATTACATGTGGGACATTTGGGATTCAAATCGTAAGTCAGCGTAAAGGTCAAAGCCGAATAGGCATCCTTGTTGCGAAAGAGTTCAGACTTGATGCCTAAAGGAGCATTAAGGCCGTCTAACTTGTCGCTTAGGCTGAAGTGAACCATCCAGTCAAGACCTAAGTTTAAACGAGGTGCCACCTTATACTTCAGTCCTACACCTATGGGGAAGTTGGCCGTAAATGATTTGCCAGCAGCACCATAAGTCAGTCCAAAGCCCATTTGCAAATAAGGCACAAGGCGTTTGTAACCTCGATAGTCGCGCTGAAAACCATAGGGCAAGAAGTGGAGTTCATAAAGAGCCGACACATCATAAATGCCATTGCTCACCGAGTAATTGAGCCTATCAGTACCCGTTGCATTGGCGTTAGCAGGATAAAAGGGCTTCATGCCTTGTGTGCTACCTTTTACCATGTCGTAGGTGAACTGCGCCTTAACTGCCATGCGTGGATTAAGCGGGAAACGCGCTATGAGTGCTCCTGCCAACGAGGCTTTGTCCTTTACATCAGTAAAGTTGATGCTTGTGCCCACACCTGCACCTAACTCAAGACGATAAAAGTTGTCGTCTTGTTGGGCACAAAGCATATGCGGCCACAAAGCGCACAACGCTAATAATATAATATGTATGCCACTGCCTTTTGCCATGTAACATGTAACAGAGTAAGGGTTAAAGATTTGAGGAGTTGAGAAGTTGAAGAGTGAAGCAACCGCAATGTAATTGACACCTTTTGTAACGAGAGGCAACACTCACATCACATTCCGCGCCCTCAGTTCATGCATTGCACAAGGCATTACTTCCACCCTAAGCGGTTAATGCGACCTTTGTAAACATCGCCTGTTCCGCTACAAACTATCCATATATACTGGTCATTGTCTACCGCAACAGCTAACGAGCGTACGCCTGTTAACGATGGGTGTGTTATGACATTAGGCTTCCATGTGCGACCATTGTCTTGACTGGTGTAGAACGGAGCCATTTGCCCATCGGTGGTGAGACCAGTTAATACAGTTCCCTCATCGTAAGCAAAAAGGCAAGCATTTGTTAACTTAGGGCAGGCATATTCACCTAACTCCTCAGTCTGTGGCAAATACATCCAAGGATAATGATAGTTGCCATTGACATCAAAATCGTGTTTCCACACCGCTACGTTATCGCCATCGTTGCCCACCATAATCAGCATATTGCCATTTTTATCGGCACGCGATTGCTGCAGAGTGCAAGCCACATTTTGCGTGGGCAGGTGTCCTTCGGTGTCAACATCGCTTTCATTCCAAGTTAAGCCATCAGCTGAGGCCCACATTTGCCCCTGGCTAACTGCATATAAGCTATCGTTGCTGGCTGCTACCAACGCATCAAATGATGTTGAGACTGAAACATTGTTCCAATCAGTACCCGTGCTTGACTTGATGAGTTGCTTGCCAGCAAGTGTATAAAAATCATTTTTAAAATACTGCACCGAGCGCACACTAAAGTTGTTCACACCACTCAACGATAGAGCATCATCAAAGTGAGGAGTCTGCGTTTCAGTTTGCACCAACTGAGTAGTGCCATCAGCACGCTGGCCAAAAACATAGAGCATGCCGTTGGCACAGAGTGCTTTGCTACTAACAAACGAGGCCACCGCACTTAGGGGGTTACTATCAACGTGTTGCCACTCAAGTGAGTCGGGCTCAACATCATAAACGTTTATATTAATAGTATAGGTACGTGTCGACACGCCATCAGCGGCATGTACCGTCACCTCACGTGGTTGACTAAAGTCGGTACTATCAGTTACTACGAAGGTAGTATCGTTGCCAGTGCTCAGGCTCTTAATGGTTAAATAGCCTGTATTAGCCAAGCCATTGGTGGCAAACACCAACTTGTCAGTACGTGTGCCCACGGGTAATGGCTCTGGGTTATAAATGCGATAGTTCACCTGGTCAATGTAAAGCTGATAAGCACCTCCAGTTACGGTGTAAGTCATCACGGTGTCGTTGCCCGCAGCATTAATGGTATGTACCTCACGCTTTAGTGTGCCAAGTGTGGCTGAGGTGATGATACAATCGCGCGACACTTCGGTTTCGCCTGTAGTGGAAGAATCGCAAGCAGTAAAGACTAAGTTAGCCATCATTGCCATCACAAGGGCCAGTATGGAGTATCTTTTCATGTTCGTTTTTATCAATATTTCTGCAAAAATACGCACAAATTCTATATTGAGAGCGTTTTCAGAAACTTTTATCTTGTTTTTATGCTTCTTTACGCTCACAATTCAAAAAAGTGTTTGAATTACGTGAACCTACTTACCAGTGAAAAGCCCTGTTTCTTTTTCATACACATAAGTAGGTATTACGCGTTGGCGGAATTAGTAAACAAGTTGACAAGTTAACGGGTTAACAGGTAAG
>URDV01000026.1 GCA_900546605.1 uncultured Prevotella sp. | reverse complement strand
TGTATGTGCAAGTACGGGCTGAAGGCCCAATGGAGCACATAGCCCAGGGCAAGCGTAGCGACACCCTGGGTATCACGTGTCGGAGCAGTCGCGCCCTGTAAGGGCAAAAGCATTATTACAATGTGCTTTAGACTTTTACTGGACAGTTTCCTTTGCCAGAATTGCAAACAAGTTGAGATAATAACAAAAGAGCGTCAGTTATCGCATTCACCTTGAATTCAGATGCCTGTAGCAAGGTTTTTTGAACTTTGTTATATAGAAGCAATAATTAAAATGATTTTGAACACCTACTTATATTGGAGCTACTTATTTGTATAAATATACACCACATAGTAATAAAGGAAAGCAGCATTTGCCACTCTATATGAGTAAACAAATGCTGCTTTTAAATAAGCATTCATTACCTATTAAATGTAACGTTTATGCTATTCATACATTATTTATGCTTTATGAGCCTCAACCCACTTGCGCGCATTGACAAAGGCTTCCATCCACGGAGTGATATCGTCTGCCAAACGGTTAGCAGGGTAATAAGCTGTTTGCCAGGGGAAGAAGGCACGCTCTAAGTGAGGCATCATGGCCAAATGGCGACCATCGGCACTGGCAATACCTGCTACACTATATGACGAGCCATTGGGGTTGCCAGGATATTCGTCATAAGAGTACTTAAGCACTACATTGTAGTCATCCTCAGGGTAAGGAAGATCAAACTTGCCTTCACCATGTGCTACCCATATGCCTAACTTGTCGCCTGACAATGAGCCAAACATTACGCTGCGGTTAGTGGGAACGGTTACACCCAAGAAAGCACTCTCAAACTTGTGCGAATCATTATGAAGCATGTGAGCACGCTTCTTATGATCGGGGTTGATAAGATTGAGTTCTACCATCAATTGGCAACCATTGCATACACCTAATGAAAGGGTGTCTTCACGTGCATAGAAGCGGTCGAGTGCCTCTTTTGCCTTAGGATTATAAAGGAAGGCACCTGCCCAACCTTTGGCTGAACCCAATACATCGGAGTTTGAGAAGCCACCACAGAACACTATCATGTTGACTTCATCTAATGTTTCACGACCACTAATAAGGTCGGTCATCATCACATCCTTCACATCAAAACCTGCCAGGTAGAGGGCATAAGCCATTTCACGCTCACCATTGGTGCCTTTTTCGCGAATGATGGCAGCCTTAATGCCCGAGGGTTTACGACGATCGGGGTCAAGACCAAATTGCTTCAATTTGCCAGTAAACTCTGGGTGTATGTGGTATTCAAGCGGTTGCTGCTTGTAATTCTCATAGCGTTTCTTGGCACAACCATGCATGCTTTGCTTGGTATCGAGCAAGTAAGATGTTTCATACCACACATCGCGCAAGTAGTCAATGCCAAACTGATAAGTGGCATCACCTAAAGTAACCATTATCTGGCGTTCATCAGCAGGAGTGCCTAATTTAACGTAACCCACACCTGCTTCGTCAAGAATTTCCTTGAATTCTTTTTTATGCTTATCAGCTACCTGTACTACAACACCTGGATTCTCGGCAAAGAGTACACGCACAAGGTCATCGGTCTTAAACTTGTCGAGGTTGACATCTATACCACCATCGGTGTTAGCAAAGGTCATTTCGAGCAATGTTGTGATAAGGCCACCTGCTGAAATGTCATGACCTGCCATGATTAAGCCCTTGTTAACAAGTGACTGAATGGCGTTAAACGCATCGCGGAAGTAGTCAGGGTTCTTTACCGTAGGCACATCACTACCTACATAACCTTGGCTCTGAGCAAAGGCAGAACCTCCCAAACGCAATTCGTCGAATGAGAAGTCGATGTGATAGAAGGTGCTCTTTTTGTCATTCACCATAACAGGCGAAACTACCTTACGCACGTCGCTTACCTCGCCACCTGCACTTACTATGACGGTTCCCGGTGAAATGATCTTCTCGCCATTAGGATATTGTTGTGAGAGCGAAAGTGAGTCCTTACCTGTTGGCACATTTATTTCGAGTGCACAGCAGAAGTCGCTCAAAGCCTCAACGCCTTGATACAAACGGGCATCTTCACCCTTTTGGCTACGGCAAGGCCACATCCAGTTAGCCGAAAGTGATACGCTATCAAGTCCTTCAGCCAAAGGAGCCCACACAATGTTGGTCAATGATTCGGCAACTGAGAGCACAGAACCTGCTGCTGGATTAGCTAAGCCAGCTTGAGGAGCATGACCGAGTGCGGTGGCAATACCCTTCTTGCCACGGTAGTCAAGTGCTACAACGCCACAGTCAGACAAGGGTAATTGCAATTCGCCTTGCGTTTGCTGATGTGCTACCTTGCCTGTTACTGAGCGGTCAACCTTGTTGGTCAACCAGTCCTTACAAGCAACAGCCTCCAACTGAAGCACACGATTTATGTAGTCATCAAGGTGAGTAACATCATAAGTTACATCCTTGTATTTACGCTCAACCGTTTCATCCACCATAACGGTTTTAGGTGAATGACCAAACATTTGCGCTACATCGAGGTCAAAAGGACGCTTACCATCACCTTGTACAAATGAGAAGTGGGCATCACCAGTTGTTTCACCTACCACATACATCGGTGCACGCTCACGCTCTGCTATTTGACGTACGTGTTCAATGTGTTCCTCTTGAATAAGCAAGCCCATACGCTCTTGGCTCTCATTGGCAATGATTTCCTTGGCCGACAAAGTGGGATCACCAATAGGGAGCTTGGTCATATCAATTTGTCCACCACACTCCTCAACCAACTCTGACAAACAGTTAACGTGACCTGCTGAACCATGGTCGTGAATGCTGACTACGGGGTTTACATCCTCTTCGCAAAGGGCACGAACTAAATTATTAGCACGTTTCTGCATTTCAGGGTTAGCACGCTGCACAGCGTTCAACTCAATGCCTGATGAGTAACGACCTGTATCAACCGAACTTACTGAGCCACCGCCCAAGCCAATACGATAGTTATCGCCACCTACAACAACCACCTTGTTACCCTTTTGAGGTGTACCCTTCAAGCAGTCGCGCTTAGTGCCATAGCCCACACCTCCTGCAAGCATAATCACTTTGTCGTAACCATATTTTTCACCATTTTCTTGGTGTTCAAAGGTTAATACAGAACCTGCAATGAGGGGTTGTCCAAACTTATTACCAAAGTCAGAGGCACCATTTGAAGCCTTAATCAATATTTGCTCAGGGGTTTGATACAACCATTTACGCACGGGCAGGATGTCTTCCCACTCGCGTCCACCATCAAGGCGGGGGTAAGCAGTCATATAAACAGCCGTACCAGCTATAGGCCATGAACCTACGCCACCACCCATACGGTCGCGAATTTCACCACCTGTACCTGTTGATGCACCATTAAAGGGTTCAACCGTTGTAGGGAAGTTGTGTGTTTCGGCCTTAATAGATATTACGCTTTCAATATCCTTTACACGGAACCAATCGCTTGTAGAATGGTCGGCTGGTGCAAACTGTTCTACTACAGGACCTTGTGCAAAAGCTACGTTGTCCTTGTAAGCAGAAATGATTTTGTGCGGATTCTCTTGTGTTGTTTTCTTAATCATGGCAAAGAGCGACGAAGGCATTTCCTTGCCATCAATAACAAACGAGCCACCAAATATTTTGTGGCGACAGTGTTCTGAGTTAATTTGTGCAAAGCCAAACACTTCAGAGTCAGTAAGCTGACGTCCTAACTGTTTCTCAACACCATGCAGATACTCAATTTCAGCAGGCGAAAGTGCAAGTCCCTCTTGCTCATTATAGGTTTCGAGGTCTGAAATGTACTCTATGGGAGCGGGCTGAATGTTTACAGTGAAGATGTCTTGATTCAAGCCATCATACATGCGCTGCAACATAGGATCATGTTCTGCCTTTTCGCTTTTAACAGGAAAGTACTCCTCAATACGCGCAATGCCGCGGAGATTCATATTTTGTGTAATCTCTACGGCATTGGTACTCCAAGGAGTAATCATTTCACGGCGCGGGCCTACAAACCAGCCTTTCAGTTCGCTTGCTTTTTCAAGCTGAGCGCCACCATAAAGCCAGCACAGTTCTTCCACTTCGTTTTGAGAGAGTTCATGGTCTACTTGTGTAGCGATGATGCTCTTCTGCGGAGTTGTAAAAAACAAAATCATATCGTGGTAAGTATTTGATGATTCAATATTGCTGCAAATTTAGCGAAAATATAGTAGTGAGCAAAAATATAGAGCGTTGTTTTAACGCGTTATCGTTTACATATTTGAAAAATTAAAAAGCAAGGAGTGCTTGCCTTGCATATTGCTTGGCAAGCACTCCTATACTATTTAGTTGACCGGTATTTTAGTTGACGGGTTGACGGATTTCTACTCTTTTATGCGAATAACCAAGTTTGAGATAATGGCTGCTAAGCCACCCGTTGTTATGCCCGATGAGAAGATGTTACGCATGGTTTCGGGCAATTGACTCAATATTTCAGGAACCATTTCAACACTCAACCCCAGTGAAAAACTAATAGCCATCACTAAGGTTGCCTTGCGATTAATGGTTTGCGAGGCTATGATGCGTATGCCTGCTGCCGCCACTGTGCCAAACATCAGCAATGTTGCACCGCCCAACACGGGGGATGGCATGAGCGAAAATACGATACCCACTGCGGGGAATATGCCTAACAACACCAACATGGCCGCAATGAAATAGCCCACATAACGACTGGCAACACCCGTTAGCTGAATCATGCCATTGTTTTGCGCGAATATGCTGTTGGGAAATGATGAAAAGGCCAAGCCTGCTAACATTGAGTTAAAACCATCGGCCAAGATGCCCCCTTCAGCACGTTTCATAAAGGTGTCGCCCTCAACAGGCTCACCCGATATGAGTGAGTTGGCCGTTATGTCGCCATAAGCTTCAATTGAAGTGATGAGATAAACCAACCCTAAACCTATAATGGATGATATGTCAAACTTCAATCCATACTTAAAGGGGTTGGGATAATTAAAGCCGCCATAACTTTGCACTGATCCAAAATCGACCATACCCAGCCACCACGATAAGGCATAGCCCACTGCTAAACCTATAACAATGGAGCCCATGCGCAAATAGCGATTATTGCTGCGGTTGAAAATAATGATGAGTACAAGCACCAAAGCCGCAATGCCCACATTTTCAAACGAGCCAAAGTTGGGGGCTTTCATGTCACCACCACCACAAGCTACGATGCCTACCTTTATGAGACTCATGCCTATGAGTGTTACCACAATGCCACTAACAAGTGGTGTAATGATGCGACGTGCATACTTCAGCACTCGACTCACAAACATCTCAACTACCGAACCTGCCACAGTAGCACCAAATATGGCGGGTAAACCTCCAGCTAAACCTGCTGAAATGATAGGACCAATGAATGAAAAACTTGTGCCTTGAATGCAGAGTAAGCCACAACCTATGCTACCCAATCGTTTGCATTGAATGAATGTAGCTACACCCGACACCATGAGCGACATGCTCACCAAAAAGCTGGTAGTTTCGGTGTCAAGTCCCAAGGCTCCTGCTATAATAAGCGGTGGAGTAACGATAGCCACAAAAATGGCCAATAAATGTTGTAAAGCAGCAAAGATGGTTTCACGCAAGGGTGGACGATCATTTAACCCGTAAATAAGTCCCGTGCGTGCATTGCGTTCAGCATCGATGGTAGTATTTTTATCTGTTGTAGCCATCGTCCTTTATTTTAATTTCGCAATTGTCAAGACTTTCAATAATGGCAAGCGACTCAACATGAATGCCCATGTTACGCAATTCATCGCCACCATGTTGAAAAGCCTTTTCAATTAAAAAGCCCATACCTTTAATTTCGGCACCAGCTTGTTTTACTAAGTCAATAATGCCTTTCGCTGCATTACCATTGGCCAAGAAGTCATCAATAAACAACACCTTATCGCCTTTGCAAAGGTAGTCGCTACTCACACACACATCATACGAGCGTTGCTTGGTAAACGAGAACACCTTTGTAGCCAGCATATTCTCCATTGTGCTGGGTGTTTTCTTTTTTGCAAAAACCACGGGCAGTTCGAGTAAATAGCCTACCATAATGGCAGGAGCAATGCCGCTGGCCTCAACTGTTATAATTTTGTTGATGTCAGTACTGGCAAAGCGACGTACAAACTCTACCGCCATAGACTTCATCAAGATGGGGTCCATTTGGTGGTTAATAAAATTGTCAACTTTTAAAATGCCTCCTTCAAAGCATTTTCCATCACGAAGGATTCTTTCTTTTAGGGCTTTCATATGTAATGTAAATGTACGGATGTCGTAAAAGTGCAGCGGTAAGCTACTTTCTCTTTCAAAAAAGTGCAAATACACAGATGTGTAGATGTGCATCAAGAGCCTGCACACCTACACATTTGCACATTTGCACACGTGTTTATCGTTTCACACGCACTTCAATGCCTTGTCGGTTCAGTTCCTTCACCGCCTTGTCAATGGCATCATAGTGCTCGGGGGTAATACCCAATTTAGGTAAGTCAAGAGTGGGCAATGCATCGTCTGAGTGGAGCTTTTCCTCGGCCACAGGGCCAATAATCATGCCCACACACGATGTATTGTTGGTAATAGGGTCTATCAAGATGAAAGCGCCCGTTGGTTTGTTGTCTTTGTAAGCGTCGAAGAAGAGTTCCTTAGAGGTTACAATCACGGCACGCCCTATTTCATTCAGCTCTAAGTGGTCAACATCACTCTTTTCGAGCGTATTAACATCTACCTTATAGTCAAAATGATCAATGCGACAACGAGTGGTGTTGGTTGTCTGCTTCAAATAGAATGATTTGCTCACATCCATGGGTTGTTCATCCATCCACACCAACATAGCCTCAAAGTGACGACCCACATTAGGCACATTGTCGGGGTGAACAAGCATTTCGCCACGTGATATGTCAATTTCGTCCTCCAACTGCAACGTTACGCACTGAGGGGGAAAAGCATAATCTAAGTCGCCATCGTAGGTTACAATGCGCTTTACATGGCTACGTTTGCCTGAGGGCAAAGCCATCACCTCATCACCCTTACGCACTACGCCACTTGCTATTTTACCACAGAAGCCGCGGAAGTCTAAGTCGGGGCGCAACACATACTGCACGGGATAACGGAAATCCTTCAGATTATGATCATTGCCTATGTGTACTGTTTCGAGGAATTCGAGCAGAGCGGGGCCATCATACCAAGGTGTGCGCTCACTGCGCTCCACTACGTTGTCACCTTGTAAAGCTGAAAGTGGAATGCAACGAACATCAGGTATGTCGAATGTCTTGATAAACGCTTCAAAGTCTGCCACTATTTTGTTGTACACCTTTTCATCAAAGTCCACCAAGTCCATTTTGTTAACAGCCAGCACCAAGTGTTTGATGCCCAGCAATGAACAAAGGAAGGTGTGACGGCGCGTTTGTGTAATAACACCCGTGCGAGCATCCACCAAAATAATGGCCAAGTTAGCTGTCGACCCACCCGTAATCATGTTACGTGTATACTGTTCGTGTCCCGGAGTGTCGGCAATAATAAACTTACGCTTATTAGTTGAGAAGTAGCGATAAGCCACATCAATCGTAATACCTTGTTCGCGTTCAGCCTTTAAGCCATCACACAGCAAGGCATAGTCAATTTGTCCAGCGCCAGCATTTCCTACACGTTGAGAGTCACGTTCAAGAGCCGAGAGTTGGTCTTCATACAATTTTTTAGAGTCGAAAAGCAAGCGTCCTATAAGCGTTGACTTACCATCATCCACTGAGCCAGCGGTGAGCAAGCGCAGCAAATCTTTCTTCTCGTCTTGGTCAAGATACTCCTCAATAGAGAGTTTGCGGCCGTTCACCACCATGCTCTCTTCATTCGGATTATTGTGATTTGTTGTATTATCAGTCATGACATTTACTTAATTTGACTGCAAAGGTAGTGCAAACCGAGCGCAATACAAAATGAAAGGCTGAAAGACTTTCATTTTTATTGCCGAGGTGCAGCCTACCTTCGCGTTAGCAAAGAGTCTATACGCAAATGAGTGCTTCATTGTAAAACCCAATAAAGCACTCATCATTCAAAAAATTGCGTTTATAGCCACATTAACGTTGGGCTGTCAGTTCTATAATTTTTACTACTAATGCTGAAGCCTTTTGTAACGATGGAATAGGCAAGAACTCATGCGGGCCATGGAAATTTAAGCCACCCGCAAAGATGTTAGGACAAGGTAAACCCTTGAATGACAACTGAGCACCATCAGTTCCACCACGAATAGCACGCACCTTTGAGGGTATGCCACACTCCTTCATAGCAGCAAGCACAATGTCTACTACGTGAGGCACAGGCTCAATCTTTTCGCGCATATTGTAGTATTGGTCGTTAATAACAGCCGTCACTACCCCACTGCCATAACGTTCATTCATCCATTCGGTAGCCTTCATTACAAACTGCTTGCGACGTTCAAAGCGCTCACGGTTGTGGTCACGAATAATGTACGAAAGCGTAGCATGTTCAACATTCCCCTCAATGCCCAACAAATGATAAAATCCTTCAAACTCAACTGTTTGCTCAGGAGTTTCGGTAACAGGCATTTGTGCAGCGAACTCAGCGGCCACACGTGCAGCATTTATCATCTTGCCCTTAGCATAACCAGGGTGTACACTTACGCCTTTCACTTCAATTTTTGCACTGGCAGCATTAAAGTTTTCATATTCCAGTTCACCCAGTTCACCGCCATCCATGGTATAACCCCATTCGCAGCCAAACTTTTCAACATCGAACTTGTGAGCGCCTAAACCTATTTCTTCATCAGGGTTAAAGCCTACACGCACACGTCCATGCTTAATTTCAGGGTGCTCCATCAAGTAAACCATTGCTTGTACTATTTCGGCTATGCCCGCCTTATCATCAGCACCGAGCAAAGTGTGTCCATCGGTCACAATAATGTCTTCACCCACATGATCGAGCAATTCTGGAAACTTTGATGGCGAGGTTACAAGTCCTGCCTCAGCATCTAACACAATATCGCCCCCATCGTAATGCTTCACAATGCGCGGACGAATGTTGGCTCCCGAACAATCAGGACTGGTGTCCATGTGTGATATAAAGCCTATAGTTGGCACAACCTTATCTGTGTTAGCTGGCAGTGTGGCATAAACGTAACCATTTTCATCCATTTCGACCTCAGTCATGCCAATGTGAGTCAACTCATCGCGTAAGTATTCAGCTAACTTTAATTGTTTAGCTGTGCTGGGGGTTGTGTCTGCATCCTCAGCACTTTGCGTGTCAAAGCTTACGTATTTAAGAAAGCGTTCTACTATATCCATGTATATCGTTATTTAAAGAATTTCTCTAATTTTTTTATACCTCCACTTAGGCAAAAAGCCACTACCTTATCGCCAGGCTGAATGAGTGTAGAGCCATTAATGAGACATCCTGTGCCTCCACGTACCAATCCGCCCAAGGTTACGTTGTTAGGCAAATCAAGGTCTTTCACTTGTTTGCGACATATTTTTGCCTCATTCGACACACTAAATTCTGCCACATCGGCATTGGCCACAGTTAAGCTCTTTACTGATGTGATGTCGGCCTTCAGCATCATTTGGTATATATGGCTGGCAGCAAATGTTTTTTTGTTGATGATGGTTCCAATATCCAGACTTTCGGCCATACCTATGTAGTCAGTATTTTCAACCATCGCCACCGTTTTGCGCACCCCTAATCGTTTGGCCGCTAAGCAGGCCAAAATATTTGTTTCGGAGTTTTCAGTCAAGGCACAAAAGGCTTGCGCTTTGCGTATGCCTTCCTCTTCAAGCAAGGCAAGGTCACGTCCATCACCATGTATTATCATGGCATGTCGGTTGGTCACAACTTCATTCAGTCGTTCGGCACGTCGGGCATCGCTCTCAATGATTTTGCAATGCATATAGTCGGGCATCGCATTGGCCAAGTGTACGGCCGTACTACCCCCGCCCATGATGAATACGTTCGACACATCGGGATATTCCTCTTTACCTGCCAAGTCACGTATATAGTTAACATACTTGGGAGTTGTCATAAAGTACACGACATCAAGAGCACGCAAACTGTCGGCACCATGTGGTATAACAGTATCGTCGCCACGCTTCACAGCCACAATGTGATAAGGTGAATCGGGGCCACACAAATCTTTAAGTGGTTGATTAAGTATTTGTGCATTGCTACGCACCTTTACGCCTAACAATATGAGTGCACCATTTTGCACCTCCCACCATTGACGTATCCAACTACGCTTTATGTTGTGCAGAATCTCCTGCCCTGCCAACATTTCAGGATAAATAATAGAGCCTATGCCTACTGACTTAAAAAACTCACGGTGTTGGGGCAAGGTGTATTCGTAGTTATCAACACGGGCCACTGTTTTTTTTGCACCTAAGTTATAAGCCAACATACATGCCGTCATGTTATGTGCCTCATCGGGGGTTACGCCTATGAACAAATCAGCCTTTCCCACCTCAGCTTGTTTTAGCGCTGAAATGGATGTGGGCGGAAACGGCAGGGTGAGTATGTCGAAGTTTGAAGAAAGATCTTCAAGTTTTTCGGGCGATTCATCAATGAGTGTTATGTCATGATTCTCGCGCGAAAGGAGCTTAGCCAAGTGTGTTCCCACTGCGCCTGCTCCTGCTATGATGATTTTCATTCTTTATGGGTGTATATTATCTCTTTTTTTCGTGGGTGTAAAGTTAGCACTATTATGGTTATGCTGCTAACATTGACTTCATTTTTTTTATAAGTTCCAGATTTACCCCAAATGGCCTAAAAGGTCCGTGGTGCACGTAGCTCTGGGCAAGCGAAGCCGCACATAGGCTCAATTTTCCTTGGGGGGTCTAACTCGTATATGCTTCATTCAAAACGCCCAACGGTTTCATCATAAAAAGAATAAAACGTACACACTCTATCTATAACGCAAGGGCTTGGTCTGTATTATACATTCAATAGTTTAGACAACTCTTATATAAAAAACAAAACATTTGAATAACGAGTATATGAATAACAAATCATACATACTCATTCATCAAATGTTTTGCCTTTGGTGTATAGCGAATAATTTAACTATTTCTTACGCGTTGGCGGAATTAGTAAACAAGTTGACAAGTTTACGGGTTAACAGGTAAGTTTGCCAAGCTTTTTAAGTTTCTTGTCATTCTGGCTTTAACATAATAAGTGGTGTAAAGCATACCTACTTGTTAACTTGCCAACTTGTTAACCCGTTAACCTGAAATTCCGCCAACGTGTTATTTCTTTATACGCTTTAGGATGCGCTTCACCCTATTTTTTTTGCTTTTATTTTCACGGCTATAGCCATAACCATAGCCATAACCATAGCCACAGCCATAACGTCCATTCTTAACATCTGCATCGTTCACCACTACACATAAGTTATGCAAACGTTTGCTCTTGTACATATTGTCAAGTTCGGGCAAAAAATCACGATTCTGCACACCTACGCGAATCACGAACAAGGTCATGTCGGCTACACGATTCACTATGTTTGCATCGGCTACCGCGAACATAGGTGTAGAGTCTATAATGATGTAATCATACTGCTGACGCATCGCATCGATGAGCTTTTCTAAACGATCAGACATCAACAACTCTGATGGGTTAGGAGGCGTATTTCCTGCTGGCAAGAAATCAACACCATTGCCTAAGCCATTCACTTTTACAAATTCAGACAATTGGATATGCTCGTCAGCCAAATAGTTGGTTAATCCAAAAGTATGACCATAGTTTAAACTCAAGTTGTGCTTGCGCACATCGGCATCAATAACTAACACTCGCTTGCCTGCCATAGACAATATAGTGGCCATATTGCGTGCAACGAAACTCTTGCCTTGGCCTGGTGTGGCCGATGTGGTCATAATCACTTTCGTATCATGGCGCATATACCCTAAACTGAAACGCAATATGCGGAAGGCTTCTACCACAGGGTCATCACTTGGCAAATCGGTTATAATTGATTTATCATTGCAATGTCCCATGTGAGGCACTTCACCCAATATAGGGATGCTTGTTGCATCATCTACATCCTTACGACTATGAACCGTAACATCAAGTGCAGAACGTATCCACAACACAAGTGACGGAATGAGCAGACCTATGAGCAAACTGATTAACATAATATCCATGCTACGCGGACTAACACGATTTCCGCCAATAGGCCCTTCAACCAATCGCACATTGGCCTCATTAATGGCCTGTTGCAAAGCTACCTCTTCACGTTTATTGAGCAAATAGGTGTAGAGAGCCTCTTTAAGCGATTGCTGACGCTGTATGTCAAGCCCCTGCTTTTCTTGATCGGGAGCTCCAGCTATACGCCCCGACAGCTGTGCCTCGTTAGCACGTGCATCGCGCAAACGGAGTTCAAGCGAGTTTACATAGCTACGCAATGACGAGGCTATGGCTTGACGCATTTGTGCCAACTGACGATCCATTTCGCGCAACACGCTCTGCGACTCATTGGTGTTAGCCGCTATTTGGTTACGCTTGTTCATTTGGTCATTGTAGGACGCTATTTGCGTGTTAAACGACATATCGCCTACGTTGAGCGCTGGTATAAGGTCGTGATTGTTGCTATGTTTATGTAGGTACTCATCCAAGTAACGTGCCACATTCAATTGGGTTTCGGCTTGCAAACTTTGTTGGCGTGCAGTACTGGTTTCTGTAAGTACTGCCTGCGATGTTTGACTGAAGTCGACCAACTGATTACGTTTTTTAAACGAAGCCAATTGACTCTCAACATTGCTCAGTTCACGACCTATAATTTGTATACGCTCATCAATGAACTTGGCCGTGTTACAAGCCACCCGATTTTTGTTTTCAACCACGTCCTCTTTATATGTGTCATAAAGTGTGGCCAAGATAGCATCAGCACGATCGGAGTTCGCATCTTTACAGCTGAGAACAATGAGCGATGTCTCTTTGTCATACTCACTGGCTGTGAGTTCACCCATGAACCTATTGGCTGCTGCATCATTCGATACACGAGTTACACTAATGGGGGTATCGTCCCACGCTTCGAAGGCTTGACCGCGCACCACGCATAATAGGCCATAAGGTGTTTGCACCATTTTGCCTAAAGGAACTTCAATAGCTGGCTTTTCGTTGCCATTACTATCATGCATTCCTTGCAGTGTTACGGAGTTAGCACTTTTCTTCTTCACGTCAAATTGTTGCGCGAATTTTCCCGTATATTTATTTTGAAAGAGTACTTGAAAAGGCAAAGCGTTGCCATACAAGGTGACATTATGTAGGTTCTCTTTCAGCGTGTAATCAACATCGGCATTTAGCTTGCTCACTACACGCTGCATAAGACGCTTTGAAGACAGAATGAATATTTCATTCTTCAAGTTATCGCCCACACTTACTCCATTGAGTTCCAGTAAGTTATTCATACCACTATTGCGACGCGATGAACGTGTAAAACTGCCAGTTGTACCTGTGTTGGCGTCCTCAATAAGCATTATTGCCCTACGTTCATATATGCGTGGTTGGCGCTGTTGATAATACCAACCTATACACATACACAGAATGGTAGATAGCGCAAACCACCCCCAATTGTTTATGAATTGGTAATAGCAAAGTTTCATGAGGGGCACAAGCCTCATTTCATCTTCTTGCTCATTTTTATTGATGGATGTATTCTCCATATTGTCTTTAAACATTTTTTTCATTTCTGATTACACGCTTTTTTTACAAAGCGCTTTTACTACATTAAGGATGCAATCAACTACTACAAAAAAATACGTAGTTTCTTCATGCTATGATTTTGCGAACAAAATTACGTTAATTTTATTGGTCAGCAAAATGAAATAAGCTTTTTTATTTATTAAGTTATCTATGTATTGAACGAATATAGGTAAACATATTCTATACAATACCCGTTGGCGGAATTTCAGGTTAACGGGTTAACAAGTTGACAGGTTAACAAGTAAGTATGCTTTACACCACTTATTATGTTAAAGCCGAATGACAGGAAACTTAAAAAGCTCGGCAAACTTACCTGTTAACCCGTTAACTTG
>URDV01000025.1 GCA_900546605.1 uncultured Prevotella sp. | reverse complement strand
CTTTAACATAATAAGTGGTGTAAAGCATACTTACTTGTTAACCTGTCAACTTGTTAACCCGTTAACCTGAAATTCCGCCAACGGGTTAACCTGTCAACCTATTACTCCGTTAACCAATAAATCGACAACGGGTTGATTATTCAAAATATAGTGCTACGCGTAAGCCATAACGGCTGTCGCTGGTAACGTATGAATTTTCATATATGTAATTACCGATAGAAGAACTGTTTTTTGATTCATAATAGCTGCCACCCTGCAAATGAAGGTAACTATTGTAATCACCTTTAATGGGTGCAGTGAATTCCCACACATTACCCGACATGTCGTAAAGTCCTAACTCATTCGGCATTTTGGTTTTTACTTCATGTGTATCCCCGTTTGCATTTTCAGAGGTCCATGCCACCTCATTAGCATTATTGCTGCCTGCATAGGTATAACCTTGGCTCAGTTTGCCACCTCGTGCAGCATACAGCCATTCCTCTTCAGTAGGGATGTAAAAGTTTAGCCCAGTCAGTGCAATTAGCTCATAAACAAAACCACAAGCTGTGTTATAGCTCAAGTAGTCTTTAGGGTAATTGGCTTGGCTAATGTCGGTGCTATGATCAATGACCGATTCGTATTGACGTTTCGTAACCTCTGTTTCGCTCAGCATAAAGTAGCCCGATGTAAAGCCTGTAACAGGCATCATTTTAAGTTCAAGCTCTTTGAAATCATAGCTTTTGAGTCGGATGGTAAAGCCTATGCGCCAACCACTGTGAGCTGCTTCAGTAGGCACGGTAATGTAGCCACTTTTGCCCACATTGAGCAGGTCGTTAGTAAAGGTGCGTGTGTAAGCCACCTCGCCACATGCAATGCTGATGTTGTGTGTTGTGGGATTTTCGCCATGCCCCATGGCAATGGTTTCAAACTCGCCATAAATATAAGGCGTGTAACCCGACTCATCAACAGTGAGGATAGCAGTGGTAAGCCCCGTGTTCAACGTGTTGGTTGAAGGGGTGTAAGAGGAAGCAAATACAGGGCCTGCCACATACACCTTGCTACCAACAGTGCCCTTAAAGCGCACACGTCCGGTGGTAGGCTTTAGGTTGGCATATAGCGTCAACTCGCCATCCATATAATTATATGTACCTTGTGCCTTGTAAGTGGCCGATGTGGGGAGTAATTGCACCAAGTAGTCTGTGCGGCTTTTAACTTCCTCAAAGTAGTAGGCTGTGCAATTTTGGCCTTCACCACTGGTGAGTGAACCCTCATAGTCAACCACCCAACCATCGTTGGTGTAGGTGGCTGTGCCATGGGTTGAGTTAGAGAGTGTAAGGTAAATAATGTCACCCACCTTCCAATCATCAGTAGCTTCAGCGCGTGTGTTGGCATTTGTTGTTGAATGGTCAAAACCATTAAGTCCGCCTACGAGGCGCATTTTAACGCGATGATGCGTGTTGGCATTAGGCGCAGAAGGCATGAGTTCATCGCTCGAGCAAGCCGTAAAGGCCAGGAGCGCGATAAGCATATAAACTAATTTTTTCATAAAGCAAATTAATCGTATTGTTTGTCATCGTCAAATTGGCCAATGGTGAGTTGGCTATCTTTTCCCGATGTAGAATTGTCATATTGTTGGTCATCGTCAAAGCCCGTTTTGGTAAACGAGCCTCCCTTGTTGAGCTGCGTCACTGACACGGTAAGCTTTAATTCGCCCTCGCGCAAGTCGGTAAGGCAAATGTCGACCGTGGCGGTGCGCACGTTGGGGGTGTTATTAGCTGTGGCTACTAATGTAATGGCATTGCCAGTGCGCTGAATGGTGAGCCATGAGGCCGAAGTGGTGGCACTGAATACGCCATCAGTCGTAATGTTAATGGGTTGTGAACTGCCCCCTTTGGCATAGAATGACACTTCGGTGGCACTGGCACGTAGGTAGCGACCCGCTTGTTTAAGTGTGAGTTTGTAACTCTTGCCCGTTTGGGTATTAAACGTGATGATGCCCGTGCGCGTTGTGGGCGAAGCATTGTCGGCAGCCGTAATGCGCAAGTCGGTAATGTTGCCCGTACCACTTGTTTGTGCTAATGAGAGCCAACTCTGAGCTGAGGCGTCAATAGAGGCAGTCCATTGTCCGTTCGTTGAAATGTTAAGGCTCAAGTTACCACCCTTGCTTTCAAAGTTGAGCTGGTCATTGTTGATGTTAAAGTACTTGCCTTGTTGCACAACGGCAATGGTGTGTGTGGCATCAGCCATTTGCAATGTAATGCTACCTATGCGCTCATCGTCAGTATTGTTTTCGTCAACCCCCACACTTATGGTAGTGTGTGAAGCTTCGGCATTGCCCTTTCCTTGTGTAGGCGAAACGTGTATCCAGCTATCAGCTGAGGTAGCAGTCCACTCACCATCAGTGTCAAATTCTACTTGTTGGGTAGAGGCTTTGTCGGTGAATTGCAACTCCGTGGTGCCTATGTTAAGAATGTAGCCCGACTGCACAATAACCAAGGTTTCGCGTGTAGATGTGCCTGTACGCTCAACATAAGCAAAGGCTGAGCGCAGGGCAGTGCTTTTGTTTTCTGTCACGGTGAGTTGAATGTCGGCATTGCCCGAACCACTGGTGTGGTTAAAGCTAACCCAAGGAGCATCACACACAATGTTCCACTGGGTGTTGCTCTGCACACTAAAGGTTTGTGAGCTACTTGGGGCATCAAAGGCAAACTCATTGGCCGACGTTTCAACATAAATGCCACGTTGCCTAATGGGAACCTCTACTAACCTTTTACCCCCAATCATGAGGTAAACATAGCCAGAGCGTTCGGCCTCGTCGTTATTGGGGGCTACACTAATGCTGAGTGTGCTTTCGCCCGCTTTGCCCGATGTGGCTGAAAGTTCTATCCAAGCATCCGATGTGGAGGCTGTCCATTCAGCCTCGGCCTTTAGGGTAATGTTTTGGGTAGAGGCTGTGTTGTTAAATACCAACTCTTGGGTAGAGGCGCTAATGTTGGCCGCTTGTTGCGTGATGTAAATGGCTTGCTGCAAGTTGGCACTATCATTGCGCACATAAAGGTAGCCACTGCGTGCTGCGCCAGTGTTGTTGGGTGCAGCCGTAATTTGCAACTTGTTATCAGAACTTTGGGTCGAAACCCAATTATCGGTGTTGTAGCTATAAAGCAATCGCCATGCGCAGTTGGCCTTAACATCAATGGCTTGACAACCCCCAGAGCCTGTAAAATTAATGCTGTTGGTGGCAGGGGTGATGTATGCCTTGCAGGCATCTTGCGTAATGTTGATGTTACGTTCATAGGCCCATGTTTCGTCAGTCGATTTGAGCAACACAACGGCTGCGCGCTGAAAGGGATGGATATTCTCAGCAAGGGTAATGTTGATGTCGGCCGACTCTGTGCCTTGACGAGGAGAAAGTTCAAGCCAATCGGCATTCCACTCAAGTGCCCATGGTGTGTTAATGGAGGTGAGTGTTGTGCTTTGGTTGTAGCTGTAACAATTGGTGTGAAGGTCCTCCATCTCTAATTTTAGATAGTTAGCCTTGATGGATGGGGCATACCAGTCTGCACATGATTCGTTTGTTTCACTACATGCTGTGAACGTGAGCAATAGCAGTAGTAGCAAGGGGGGTGTAAAATGTATGATTCTCATTGTTCAAATGCTCTATAGTGTTAAAAGAATACGTAAACACCAGCTCTTATGTTCAGTCCAGTACCGAACTTTTTAAAGTCGGATGAAATGTCGGCCAACTTTTTAAAGCCATCTGACTGTGTTACGGCAAAGGCATAGCCTGGTGCAATGCTTAGGCCAATGTGGTTAGCAAGTGCTACTGACAAACGTGCTGAGGCTATGATGCTTGTGGCATAAGCCCCGTCAGCACAATAAACGGTTTCGGGTGTATCGACAGTTGCATGCGTCTTAACAAATTGAAAACCCACTTGTGGTGTGAGTCGTAAGCGTGTGCCCAAAGCAAAGCCATAGCCTACGCGTCCACCTAAAGCCATACTGCCTTTATAGGTGTAGGGCTTAGGAGTATCGTCTCTATCACCCCAGGCAGCAGGAACTTTGTCTGTGTATGCCCAATAGATTTTTTCAGTTTCTCCGCCCATGGGTGCATAGTAGAAAGCCTCGATGTTGATGTTTTTGATGTAAGCACCTACAGTTCCGCCAATGGCTGTAAACTGTCCGAACATAAAACTGGGTTCAATGTAAAATTCATTGCGGTAGTTAAATATTCTGTTGAGGCGCACATGCAGTTTCGGGTCAGAACACTTTAGGTTGAGCACCTTGTGAAAGTCTTTATAGCCCTTTTTGCTGGCTGTTATTTCATAATTGTCGGTGCGCAGTTCTACATTGCAAGGTGTTGAACCCGTGTA
This sequence comes from uncultured Prevotella sp., assembly GCA_900546605.1. GTDB lineage: Bacteria > Bacteroidota > Bacteroidia > Bacteroidales > Bacteroidaceae > Alloprevotella. Next base: position 9,826 of record URDV01000025.1, on the reverse strand, counting down.
GTCAGAGCCTATGCGTATGTAGGCATTGCTGGGTGATGAGGTGATGCGAAAGGTGGCCACCTGTGTGAGTGGTACCGAGAGTCGAGCTGTTTGCCCTTTTTCAACATTCACCTCCACCTGCTCTGATCGGTATCCTTCAGCTGACAGTTCAACTTTGTAACGCCCTACCTGTAAATTGATGGTGCGGCCAGAGCTAAGGCTATCCACCACATTGCCATTGAGCTTGATGGTAGCACTGGGTGGGTCGGCCAGTACATTTAGTTTACCCATAATGGGTTTAAGGTCATCAATAATCAGCGTTTGCGCCTTTAGAGTATCGTCAATGGTAATTTGTGACTCTTTGGGGTAAAACCCTTCGGCATCGACCTTGTAAGTGTAGGTGCCCAAGGCCAGTGTTCTTTCAGCTTCGCCCTTGTTGTTAAGGGCCACGTTCATGCCATTGAGCGTAACGATGGTTTTAAAAGGGTTGACTTTAGGCACACGTATGAGCAAACGTTGCTTATAAGTGTCGTCATAGGTGTTGGTAAACACCTTGTCAGAGGTGATAACCATGACATAGGTGCGTGCGCGCTGAATGGGTACGGGAAAGTCGTAGTTGGGCAACGAACCTAACAAACTGTGAGTGATTTTAATGTGCTTTATGCCCCATGGCACATAAAGCCATACTTCGCCAGGATGCGAATAGTCTGTTTTGGTTATGCCTGCCGAACCTACATCAAAGTTAAAGTTCTTTTGGGTTGTTTGCACTTTAATGATAGCACACTTCTCGCCATTTTGGTCGAGAACACTTGTGGCGCGGTCGTTTGCCTGCAAGTCTTTTTGATCAAGGTAAAAGTCTGTAACTGAGATGCTTTGCGCCCAACCATAAGTTATGCCAAGCACAAGTAGTAGCAAACATGCCAAGCACCTTTGACACTTTGAGCGAATAATGTGGTGTTTCATATTGTTTACGTATATAACGGGGTATAATTTAGGTTATGTAAAGCAAATGCTCCTTTTTATTTTATGTAAGGATGTGGGGTAATTTTACTTTAAAAGGATGTTGTAGAAATGCGCCATTAATAAGTAGGTGTTTAAAATTAGTTTATATAATAATGTTTAGAATGAGTCGATATGCCTTGGCGCACTCTTTCGCCCATAAACATAGGTTTCATCGGTCACGTAGTCTGCTATGCTCCCTTTTCAACCTATGTTTATGAACGAAATACAGCACCCATTCATATCAACCAATTTTAAACACCTACTTAGGGGTTAGAATTTGATAATGCGTGAGCCGTCCTCTTGCTCTTCGATAGTAACCTTAACGGCATCGCCTGGCAAGATTTCTTCAATTAATTCAGGCCATTCAATAAAGCATACAGCTCCTGAGTAGAAGTAGTCTTCATAGCCCATGTCGTATACCTCCTCTAACTTTTTAATGCGATAAAAGTCGAAGTGGTAAATAAGTTCACCCGTTTCGTCGGAACGGTATTCGTTGACAATGCTAAAGGTAGGCGAGTTGACGATGTCAGTAACGCCAAGAGCCTCACAAACGGCTTTAATAAAAGTAGTTTTGCCAGCACCCATTTTGCCATAGAAGGCAAAAACGGTGCTTTGGTCCATAGCATCAATAAAGGTTTTGGCAGCGGCAGGCATGTCGGCCAATGTGTTTATTTTAATTTCCATAGTGGTGTGTAAACCTATTTTACGTTTAATAAGTGGAGTAATTGTTGTACGCTCTCTTCGATAGGCAGTTTTGATGTGTCAAGATTAAGAGCAGGGTGTTGTGGAGCCTCAAAAGGTGCTGAAATGCCAGTAAAGTTTTTAACCTCGCCTCGGCGTGCTCGAGCATATAACCCTTTTACATCGCGTCGTTCGCACTCTTCGATGGGTGTAGACACATAAATTTCTTTAAAGTCATCTTTACCAATAATTTGTTCAGCGAGTTGTCGCAGTTCTTCGGTAGGGCTGACAAAGGCCGCAATGGTAATGATGCCCGTGTCGACAAAAAGTTTGGCAACTTCAGCTACGCGTCGAATATTTTCGCGTCGATCATCAGCACTAAAGCCGAGGTTGGCATTAATGCCCGAGCGAATGTTGTCGCCATCGAGAATGCGGCAGAGCAGTCCGCGTTTGTGAAGTTCGCGTTCAAGAGCAATGGCTATAGTGCTTTTACCACTGCCGCTAAGTCCCGTAAACCACAACATAACACCTTTTTGGTGGAGGAGTTCTTCCTTATCCTCACGTTGCAGCATACGATCGAATATGGGGTAAATATTTTCTTGCTTGTCCATAATGTGGGCAAAGATAGTGCAAGGCGAGCGTAATACAAAATAAAAGGCAGAAAGACTTTTATTTTTATTACCGAGCCGCCGCCTATCTTGGCGAAGCAAAGTAGTGCAAGGCGAGCGTAATACAAAATAAAAGGCAGAAAGACTTTTATTTTTATTACCGAGCCGCTGCCTATCTTGGCGAAGCAAAGTAGTGCAAGGCGAGCGTAATACAAAATAAAAGACTGAAAGACTTTTAATTTTATTACCGAGCCGCCGCCTATCTTGGCGAAGCAAAGAAAATAAATTGAAAAAATATAGCTCAAAAATTTGCTATTTAATAAAAAAGTAGTACTTTTGCACTCGCAATTCGGGGTGTAGCTCAGCCCGGTTAGAGTACGCGTCTGGGGGGCGTGTGGTCGCTGGTTCGAATCCAGTCACCCCGACTTGAATTGTACGGCAGGTAGTCAGTAATGATTATCTGCCTTTTTTGCGTTTATTTTTAATCAAAAAAGTGAACGAAAAAAAGACTCGCCATTTTGAAGAACTTGTTTTTAAAGAATTCTTCAAAATGGCGAGTCAGTTGTTTATGTAAACATCAAAAGAAGATGTGTTACTTCAGAATTTTGTGAACACGCTTTTGACCATTTGTTTCAATCACTACCAAATAAGAACCAACAGGTTGACCAACCAAAGGCAATGTAAGCAGTTGTGAATGTGCTGTAGCTTTGGTTTGTGCTAAAAGGATACCACCCACGTTGTAGAGTCGGGCAGTAGTGCCTTGGGCAATAGCACCGCTAATGCTAACAGCAACATCGTTGTGCGTAATCTTTAAGTCGTCAACTGCTTGTGAGGCATTGTTAATGCCATCAGTGATAGAGTTTGAGGTGCTAAAACGCAAAGTGTAACCATAAGTGCCTGAAGTGGGAACTGCATATTTAGTCAGCACATCAGGACCGCAGCTACCAGAGCCAACACCACGTTGTACATAGTCAAAGTGTGTATAGATGGTGCGGTCGGCTTCGTTCTGAGGCAAGGTCAACTCCCAGTTATGATAAGCATTCTTGAGTTGTTGATCGCTCCAATAAAGAGTAGAGAATGCTACTTGCCCCAATGTTTCAACATGAATGCGGTTGCCCTCATTGTCGGCCAAAACCAAGTTGCGTAAGTCTTGACGGTTACCCATTGACTGTGGACGCAAATAATATTCATTCATGTCGCTCACCGTAGTGGTGTAATGACCGAGGAAAGAACCTGTTTGACGGTCGGTGTAGTTCTCTAATGGACCACGTGCATAATAGCTGATGTTGCTAAATTCACCAGGGAACTGCATCATAAGACCTAAACGGCGAATGGCGCGTTGGTAACCTGTGTTGGCAACCTGTGGTGTAAACTGCGTTTTAAGGTCAACCACACCATTATTATATATGGTGTAAGTAAACACGTAGTTGGCCCATGAACCAGTACCTTTAATGGTAACAGTGCCTTTGCTACCATCAGATGTTACACCAGCATTGCTAAGTGTACGGCTGCTAATGCCATTGTCGCTATTGTAGTAAGGATCGTTGCCGTAAGGTGCATCGTTTTCAATCCAACGATAGTTTTCATAGTCGGGTGAAGTGCCTTCCTTTACAACTTTAATTCCATTCTGAGTCCAGCTGGTGAGTAAGCCAGTAGTGTTGTTAAAGCTCAATGAAACCTTGTCATTGCTGATAGTGGTAAGGTTGCCTGAACGTGTGAGCTTTAATGCTGCATTATTGTTCGTGTTGACAGCGGCCAATGAAGTGGCACGTTGCTGCAATGTAAACTGGCCATTGGCAATAACATAATCAGCAGGAGCATACGTTGTGGCTTCGGGGTTAGCAATAGAAACATTCAGTAATACTTCTTTGCCCTCGGCAGCTGTAGCATCATATTGAGCATCTAACTGAACTGTTGCAGTGCTACCTGCAGCAATGTCAGAGAGTGTGAGCTGACCATTGCTTACTTGCTTGCCATCAATGGTAACATTGTAAAGCAATGTTTTGCCATTGAGTGAAGTGAAATCGTAAACGTTACGCAACGTGAGAGTGCTTGTAGCAGCGTCAAACTTTTCAAAACGTACATATTGGTACACCTTCTTTAATTCGTCAAGTTTAGCACTCCAAGTGCGGTCGGCATTGATAATACCATTGTTAACGAAGTTGCCTTGATGAGGAGCAGCGGGGTAGTCGTAACCAGTGCGGTATTTATTAAAGCCGTTTTCGGTTAGTGTATTGTTCTTAATGTCATCGGCAGCTACGATGGATTGGTCAACCCAGTCCCAAACACAACCGCCTATACCATACTTGCTGCTTTCTATAACATCCCAATACTCTTGCAGGTTACCCAACGAGTTACCCATGGCGTGATCGTACTCACACATAAAGTAAGGCTGTTGAGCCCAGTTGCTGTTAGCATCGTAGTTCACAGATTTGGTGTTACCCTCAAGATAAGGGTACATCATGCTCCAAAGGTCAGTGGCAGTGTTTTTGCCAGCATTGGTAGCACCTTCGTAGTGAACAATGCGGTTGTCAAGCTGCTTCACCATGTTGTATTCAGCCTCATGGTTAACACCATAGCCGCTTTCGTTGCCTAAACTCCAGAAGATAACAGAAGGGAAGTTGCGGTCGCGCAATACCATGCGGCGAGCGCGGTCAAGGTAAGCAGGTTGCCAACTGGTGTCGGCTGATAAGCCTGTTGAGGTGCCGCTATTATAGCCAGTGCCATGGTCACCCCAGTTTTTGTGACATTCAAGGTCAGCCTCGTCCATCACGTAAAGTCCGTAGTAGTCGAACATGGCATTCATTTTGGCTTGACGTGGGTAGTGGCTGGTGCGCACAGTGTTAACATTGGCCTGCTTCATGAGTGTAATGTCCTTGAGCATGGTGGCTACGTCAATGGCACGACCACGAGTGGGGTGCGTGTCTTGCGTGTTAACACCTCTAAAGTAAACCTGCTTGCCGTTGATGTAAACTCGGTGGTCGTTGGCGGGAATTTCGATGTGGCGGAAACCATATTTTGTAGCAAAGGCTTCCTCTTCATTTCCGTTGGCATCAAGTTGAGCCAATTCAACGGTGTAAAGATGGGGTTGTTCAGCACTCCACAATTCAAGGTTTGACAAACCAGTGAAGCTCAACGTTTGTGTTTGTTCAGTTTCGCCATTTGCCGTAAAGTTGAATTGAGCCGTTTGTTCGGCTAATTGAGAACCTTCAGGATTCATTAAGCGTACGCGAACTTGCTTGCTTGTGGCTTGAGCGTCGCGGTTGTTCATGGTCAAGGCCACGTTCATTGTGCCACTGGTATAGTTAGAACTTGCATCAAGCGTGCTGCTAATGTAGTGGTCGCGCAAGTAAGTTTTAGGAGTAGCAAAGAGGTAAACATCACGGTGAATACCACTCATGTGCCACATATCTTGTCCTTCAAGATATGAACCATCAGTAAAGCGGAAAACTTGAACACTCAAGTTGTTCTCGCCCTCGTGTACATAAGGAGTGACATCGAACTCGGCATCATTGTTAGAGCCTTGTGTGTAGCCCACCTTTTGGCCGTTAACCCAAACGTAGGCACCACTATAAATACCATCGAAGTGAAGGAAGATGCGGTTGCCCGTCCACCCAGAAGGTAGAGTGAAGCTACGGCGCAAAGAACTTACAGAGTTGTAAAGTCCACTCTTCATATTAATGTATGGAGGTTGGTCTTCAAATGGGTAGTCAACATTTACATACCAAGGGTCGCCATAGCCCTTCATTTCAACACATGAAGGAACTTCAATATCTTCCCATGATGAAACGTTTACATCGTTTCCGTAAAAGTCTTCTTCGCCTGGACGTTGGTCGGGTGAAGTGACAAAGTTAATCTTCCAAGTACCATTTAAGGTCATCCAACGATCGCTCTGTGGGTCAAGCCAAGGCTGTGCGTAACGTTTGGCATCGGCACGTAAGGCAGTGGTGTTGGCATAAGGCATGTAGGTGGCATGGCCTTCCTCCTTGTTTACGGCAAACACCTTTTGGTTTTCCCAGTCGTTAAGCACGGGCACGTAAGCATCGGTGTAGTCAAGCGTGAAGTAAGTAGACTCATCGTCTGCATCGGTAACCATGCGTGTGTCACCTTTCTCGTTGGCCGAAATATAATAAGTGGTACCATTATATTTATAGGCAATACGATAAACCCCATTTTGACCATCAACGGCAACAAAGTTTACTTGCTGGTTTGCGTTGCTGGCATTGAGTGCATATTGCAAAGGTACTTTGTTACCATTTAAACCAGCATCAATAGCATAGTTATATTTAGCATTGTAAAGTACGGCAGCGTAAAGTGTGTTATTGCCGCTTTTGTACTCTACATTGCGGTATTGCCAATGTTGCCCATAGTACCCCTCTTGGTAATCTTCGGCATAAATAAGTGCGGCTGAAGTGCGACTTTCAGCGTTGCTTAACACCTTGCCTGTTTTTTGATTACGTAGCAAGTAGGTGTAGCCTTTGATGGGTTGAGTAATCTTTTTGTCGGTAGCTTGCAGTGTAAAGTAGCTATTGGCTGCAGTTAAATCTTCGTCCATGTAAATAGAACCATCGGCACGTAGTGTCATAACACGATTGCCTGCTATGTTCATAAACTGGAACTCGTCGTCATTGACAGCCTTAATAAGGAACTGCTGATTGGAGTCTGTAAACTTGGCATCCCATTGCAGCAGTCGATAAGGTTTGGCAGCGGTGGGTGCCATGTCAATGCCCATGTCACAATTAGGATTGTAGAAGGCATAAATGCCATCACTGGCCGATACGGGTACAATCATCCAATCCTGTCCTTCAGAATTGTTGTCAATGTTGGCTGTGGTGAGGTAGGTGTCGTGTTCACTTTTGTCACCATTTGTTACAGCTTGACCATTTGTCTTGCATACAATGCGGTAAACTACACCGGGATCGTCAATGTTGACAGCTTGCATTATACTTGCTGCCATACATAGCAATAGGGTAGTAAGCGCACTGCGTAAGTGGCTTAAATGTTTCATTGAAAAAAATATTGATAATTAATTGTCTTTTTTTATGTGGTATCAGGTGTAAGAGAAGCACATGTATGCTTTCTCCTAAAAAAAAACTTTAGAGTAGCTCTAATAATTCTGATAAGTTGATTGTGTATTTTTTTGTTAGTGAACGTACGAGCATAGCGGGCTATGTGACTGAGTGAACTGACAAATAGGGTGCAAGGCGAATGCAATCAAACATGTTTGAATTGCTGAGCCGCAGCCCATGTTCTCAAAGAAAAAAAGACACATGCGATAAGGTGCAAAGCAACTATTTGAATTTTAGAATATTAAAATCAGAATTTTTAGAACCATCCTTCAGTCGGTCGATTTCACACTAAGTGAAGTTTTATTGTCTATTTGGGGTGCAAGTTACTAAATTCTTTTATAATGGAAAAATGTTTTGAATGAAATGTGTGTGGAAACAATAGAATTGGGTTGTAATGATGGGCTAAGTACACTCTCGTATGTGTCTTTTTTTTCTTTGAGAACATGGGCTGCGGCTCAGCAATTCAAACATGTTTGATTGCATTCGCCTTGCACCATGTTTCTTTGAGAACATGGGCTGCGGCTCAGCAATTCAAACATGTTTGATTGCATTCGCCTTGCACCATGTTTGTTAGTTCACTCAGTTGCATAGCCCACTATGCTCCTTCGTTCACTAACAAAATATACACACGATAGGGTACAAATCATCTATCAGAATTATTAGAGCCACCCTTAATGTAAAAATGAGCTACGAATAGCCTACTTATTTTCAGGAATTAAATATTTGTCGCTAGTTTCTTTAATAATAACTTCGCGATAGCTATTGTTGAATCCTGGGCGTTCAACGGCCTTACCTAAACCATCGGGAGTAAGCTCAAACTTACCATCCTTTTCGGGTTTTACCGCTTGGTCATTGAACTTTACGATAAGATATTCGCCTAACTTTTTCCAACGTTGCATCATTTGTTGCGCACATTGTAAACTATAATCCGTCAAGTAAGCTTTGGCACGTGCAGGGTCACTCTTTAGTAACTCTTGCGCTTTCTGTTCTATTTGCGGTTGTTGCTTTGCATATGCATCTTCAAGTTCTTGTCGTGCAGCTTTTAAACTAGGAAAGAGCTGTGAATAGCGCGGGTAGGTCATGTTGGCAACCCAATTCTCAACCCAAAAAGCCGAATTCCATGAAAAGGTTACACCATCAGCATCTTTGGGGTTGTAGCATTCAGGAGCGTGGGTGGCAGAGCAATAAACGGGCGTGTAGGCTACCATGTTGGGGTCGTCATTGCCATACCAAAGTACACCACCTACAGCGTTAGGCATGAAGTCGCGCAGTTGAATAACATAGGTGCCTGCTGTTTGTTGGGTTGATATGGGGCGCTCATTAAAGTACTTTTTGCCTTTATATTCCCATGCTAACGGTGTAGGGCGGTAAGGAGTCTCATATGGGCCTGCACCCACATCCTTTGTTATGTCAAAAGGAGTTCCTTCATAGTGGTCGCGCATAGAGTTCATTACATCGTGTAATGAAAGTTTTTGCTTGGGCTTGAAATATAATGGCATGACCTCAGCCTTACCTATATGCTTACCATCAGCGTAATCTAAATAGCGATCCATGCCATCCACCCATTTATTGAAGAAGCTCCACACACGTGTTTCGCAGTAACGGATGGCACTAAAGTCGGCTGGAGCATAGGCGTCAGAGAATGAAAAATCAGCATCCTTGCCACTAAAGAAACCTCGTTTACGAGCAAAACTGATTACATCTTTGGCATACATCACGTTTTGCTTGTCCTTTAAGTTGAACTTATGTATGCGGCTTTGGTTGGCGTGGCAAGCAATGCAATCATCGGGAATACGAATGGCTACCCATACAGTTCCTTTCTCTTGTGGGCCTTTGCCTATCATTTCGAGAATCCATACCTCATTGGGGTCGGCAATTGAAAAGCTTTCGCCTTCAGAAGCATAGCCATATTGTTGAACCAAGGAGGTCATAACCTTTATGGCTTCGCGAGCTGTTTTTGACCGCTGAAGGGCTATGGTCATTAGGCTAACATAGTCAATGGTTCCTTTAGGGTCAACTAACTCTTCACGTCCGCCAAAGGTAGTTTCGGTAATGCCTACCTGGTGTTCGTTGATGTACCCCATGACCGAATAGGTGTAAGGTGCCTCGGGTATCTCGCCTAAGTAGTGGTTTGTATCTCCATCAATTATTTTACGCATTTCGCCTGCTGCGTGCTTTGCTGCCGGTAGGTAGTGTAGTCGACCGAACATGCCATAATCGTCTTGGTTGTAGGTGATGAAAGCGGAACCATCGGCTGAGGCTTTTTTGCCTACCAAAAAACTGGTACACGCTAAAGCTTCAGGGGTGGTGTAAATAAGTGAACAAGCCGTTATGATGGATAGACTTGCTTTCTTTATGAAATTTTTCATTGAGCAATATGTGTTAATTAATAAAGGATGTGTCAAGGTGAAAACCATGTCACATCCTTCATTTTAACCCGTTGGCGGAATTTCAGGTTAACGGGTTAACAAGTTGACAGGTTAACAA
>URDV01000024.1 GCA_900546605.1 uncultured Prevotella sp. | reverse complement strand
TACTTGTTAACCTGTCAACTTGTTAACCCGTTAACCTGAAATTCCGCCAATGGGTTTCTAATGTAATTTATGCTATTATGTCTTCCGTGGTAAGCAGTTATACTTCACCATCGAGTATTAGGCTATTCGCAACAGCATATTGATTGAAATGACAAAGCATATAGTACTCAAAATCGTCCACCCATAGGCTGGACGATTTTGAGTACTAATTGAAAAGACAAGGAGCATTGATACCTCTGTCGTTTAATTATATGATGCACGACAGAATAATATGATATTCTTCATTTCCTTACCACCTGAGAACTCAAGACTCAAAAGGCTGAAAGAGTGACTGCGCAAACGAGGGTAAAGGCTCAGTTGTGGGCAACTGCCCTACAGCCAATGACACATAGCCCATGGTGCGTCGCAAGTTCAACTCAATGCAAGGGTGCAAGGTACATTGCCCCTGCTCGTTCACCAGCATCATGTCAATGCCTAATGGCCCCGAATATCGCCCTTGCAAATAATGGGTCAAGGTTTGCTCACACACTTGAATTAAACAATTTAGGTAAGCAAAGTGTTGCGCTATGTGCGCCTCAAGTACAGTTTGGGGAGCTATCCAATTGCCCGCATAGCCACCTGTGGCTGATGTGCCGAAGAGCGAAATGCCTGCATAGCACACTTGTCCGTTAGGTTGGGCATCAAACTCTAAAGCAAAGTCGAGCATGCCCTTGTAATGGGGTTCCACCTCCACACCGCCTTGCTCGCGCAGCAAACGGTTGATGCGGCCAGTGGCTGAGGCTGATGGCGTAGCGTTGATGGCAAATACTCCCCGTCCGCTACACGACCATAAACTCTTAACCATTATGTGTTCATACTGTTGGGCAAGACACATTACCTCGTCAAGGCTATGAGCTATGACTGACTGCCCCGTGGTGTGAATGTGGTGTTGCGCCAAGCCCTGTTGCAGTAGGGGCAACAAGGCCGATGTAGAATGACGACTACTGAGTTGACGAATGGTGAGGAGTTGCTCATCAGAGGGAAGCAATGAGCAGGGTGCTCCAACCTTTAATAACTGCTGACGAACCAAGGGATCCCATCCCCAAGGCGATATCTTATCAATGGTTTGCCAAAAGTGAGCATTCATGTGTTGAGTGCGCACAAAGTGGGGGAGTGCACGGCTCCAGTTGTTAGGGCTGGGTAGTGCAGCCTCGTCGGTGATCCAAATGTAGTCGTTATCTTGCGCCCATAACATAGGCAAAGCCCCCCACTCATTGGCTAAGTGGCGGGCTATTTTTGATGGGTAGTAATGCGGATTGTTGGCTGCCAAAGCCTCGTCGTGCGAGGGATTGAACAGATAGAGTGTTGTCATCTGCGTCGGGTCAAAATAATCATTAATACAGCAGGTATGATGAGCAATACGCCTAATATAACTTGCCATGTAATGGGTTCGCCAAATACCATACAACCAATGACCACTGCGGTGAGTGGCTCAAGGGCACCCAACACGGCCACCATGGTGCTACCAATGCGCTTGACGCTAAACACCAAACTGAGATTGGTGATAAATGTACACACAAAGGCTAAGGGGAGCAGATGGCTCCATTGCAACGAGGTGTGAATGAGCGTGAAGTTGCCTTGACGCATGGCTTCGGCACCAAATATGAGTGAACCAATGAACATCACGTAGAATACCAGTTTGCTGCTATCCATTGTGGCCGCGCGCGAACGGTTGACGCGAATAATGTAGAGCGCATAGCACACTGCCGAAATGAGCACTATTACCACGCCTTTAATGTCGGTGTGTCCGTTAGGATCCCATGAAAACACTGCCACACCAGCCACGGCCATACATACGGCAAAGATGGTGCTAAAGCGTCGTGCTTCGTTGTAGAACATCATCATTATGATGGCTGTAACAACGGGGTACATAAAGTGGAGGGTGGTGGCAACACCGCTCGACATGTAGTCGTAACCATTAATAAGGAACAGGGCAGAGCCATCAGAGATAAAGGCCAAATAGATGAGTGTGACCAGCTCGCCACGAGTCACCTTAAAGCTTTTTCGCTGCACAAGCATGATGAGTGCTAAAATGATGCTGGCAAAGCCAAAGCGATAGAACAAAATGGTGGGGTCGGCCATAAAGTCGGCTGTGCCTTCTTGCTTAATGGGTAGGGTGAAGAAGGGAATGAAACCATAGCATACAGCGGCTAATAAGCCTACAATGAGACCTATGACTGTTTGCTTTGAATGGGGCGCAGCGTTGTGCTGTGGCTCGCTGTTGGTGTGTGTGTTATCAGACATTGGGTTAAGTGTGTGTAGGTTGTTAAGTGTGTAGATGGTTGAGTAGGCAAACTTTGGTTGATGGGTTAACAAGTTGATGGTGTAACCAGGTAATGAGGGGATAGGGTAACAAGTAAGTCTGCTATACATAAATTATTAGGGAGTTCACTTGAAAAAGTGGCTTTTCAAAAAAACAACTTTCATTTTGTAAATCAATAGCCTTATTTCTGTTGCTATATCGTATATTCTATCTTTATAAATAAGTTTATAGAAAATAGAGTATGATAAAATGTAAGCATGTTTTGAATTAGAACTCAATTCTTGATTTTTTCAAGTGGACTCATTATGTAAAATCAGAAAGGTAAGAAGTTTAAAATCTGACAAACTTGCCCGTTAACCTGTCAACCCGTTAACCTGTCAACTCATATGCTTTACCATCCGTTATAGTGAATGTTATCTTTGTTATATTTGTCTTTAGGTTGTGGGTTGCCCTTGGGGTAACCTATGGGTATGAGACTGAAAGGCACAATGTGCGTGGGTAACTTAAAGGTGGCATTAATGGCCTCCATGCGCTCATCGTAGGGGTAAACACTTGTCCACACTGCACCTAACCCCATGGCCTCAGCTTGCAATAGCAGGTTTTCGGTAGCTGCCGAGCAGTCAAATGTCCAGTTGGTTGATGACTTGCCCTTGTCGTCAGTAATGCTGAGGTCGCCACACACCACAATGGCCGCTTGTGCTTCGGCCAACATTTTGGCACGTGGCAGTTGCTGGGCCAGTTGTTGCATCACCGCTTTATCGTCGATGATAAGAAACTTCCATGGGCGCATGTTCTTGCCCGTAGGGGCTGCCATGGCTACACGCACCAAGGTGTCGAGCTTTGAACGGTCAACGGGTTGCGAGGTATATGAGCGCACACTTTTGCGCTGCATAATGTTTTGCATCACCACTTCGGCCTTGTCGTTGGGGGCAAGTGGTGAGTTCTTGCCCTGGTGCATGGCTACCAAACGAGCCATTGTGGCCAACAAGGCTATGGCCAACACAATAGATACTACTTTATACTTGTTCATTTTTTGTGGGGGGGCATGGGTTTATTGTCGGTGAGAGTGTCTTCAGCTAAAGTTAGCGTCATGCCCATGGGGCAGAAACATTTGCACCACACATTAGGCACAAAGCAACTTGCTACCACTATAACAGCAGCCAAAATGGTTACAGCTGGAGCTGCCGACTGAATGAGAAAAGCTGAAAATGGTTCGTAGTCGAGTACCTGACCTGCCCAAGGCAAAGTCCAAAGCAATAGCATGAGCAAGGCAAAGGTGTATAAGCGAATGCGGTTCATGAGGCGATAAACTTGTGGTGTGCAATGCACTTTGGGCAAGGGCAACATGCTGGCCAATGTTTGCAAACTGCCTAATGGACAAACCCATGAGCAATAATGGTGCTTGCGTTTGCAAAGAGGCATTACCACTACAACAGCAAGAACCATTAGCGTAGGTAAATAAGCTATGGGGTCGAGACCATTGCTAATCCATCCGCGCAGCAATGAGAGTGAAAGGAACTGTCCACACCAAAAGCCCAACACCACCACATTAAGTATGAGTACCATCGTGCGTGCCCACTTGTTGCCACGCAGCACAACGCTAACGCCTATGCCTATTAAAAGAACCAATGCTACCATCAAGGTACGTGCCCAACCAATGGTGGGGGCAGCGGTTTGTTGGTGCTCTTGGGCCGATATGGTGGTCAGCGTTTGTTGCACGTTAGCAATGATGGCTTTGCTCGAAAAGGTGGCTCCACTTACAGCGTCCACCTGCACGGCAGTAGCCTGCTTGAGCGATTTGTTTGTCCACTGAGGTGCGAGCGACTGAAAAGCCCGTTGAAAAAAATCGGCCGTTTCGGCATTGTCGGCAGCAGCCAATTGCTGTATGGTGCCACTTTCGCTTACATATATATATATAGGTGTAGTGCCAGCAAATCCCTTCACATCAGGTGCATATGGTTGTGTGCTGATGATGATACCCTTAGCCAGCCCATTGGTTGTTGACACACTCCACGAGGCAGAGTCGCGTGGGGTGAGTTGCACAGCTTTAGCGTCCAGCCCTAATTGTTGCAATTGTTGGGCCGAAGGTGCGGTTAATGATGAGGCTGTGGGGGTAGCTGGTTCATTGTGAGCGCCAATGTCGTGTCCAAAGAGTCGGCCTGTCCATAATGTAGCCGCGGTGAGTAGCAAAAACACTACTAACAGCGAGAGCATTTGCTCTGTGAAGCGTGATATCCTTTTATAATTCATCATCCTTCTCTGAAAAAGTCAAAACTTTCAAACACCTCTTCTTTGCTCAGGTGTTGGTTAAGGCGAATGTCGCCAATGCCACCTAACAGGGTAAAGTTAATAATGCCTCCCACATTCTTTTTGTCGTGCAACATGAGGTTATAAAGGTGTTCATAATCATCACAAGTAAAGGCAAACGAACCATATACTTGGCGAATGTATTGTACCGTTTGACGCATTTGTTCTGTAGGGAATGCTGTGTGTGCGGCACTCAAGTAAAGTTCGCATAGCAAGCCATAGGCTACAGCGTAGCCATGCAGAATGGGGCGGCCTTGCTCCATGGCAAATGATTCGAAAGCATGGCCTATGGTGTGTCCTAAGTTAAGTGCCTTGCGAATGCCATGTTCATGAGGGTCCTCAGCAACAATGCGTTCTTTGCAGTGAATGCTTTGTGCCACCAGTTGTTGCAAGTGAGCATAGTTGGGCTGAGTGATGTCAAACTGCAAGTGGTCAGCCCACATGGCTTCGTTTTCGAGCAATGAGTGCTTGAGCATTTCGGCATAACCCGAGCGCAAGTTCTGATCGTCAAGCGTACGCAAAAATTCCGTGTCAATAATAACGGCTTTGGCCTCTTTAAAAGCACCAATCTCGTTTTTCAGCGAGTTGAAGTTAATGCCAGTTTTTCCGCCCACAGCAGCATCAACCATTGACAGTAGGGTAGTAGGCACATTTATAAACCGAATGCCACGCTTAAAGGTAGCAGCAGCAAATCCGCCCAAGTCAGTAACCATGCCGCCACCTAAATTAATAAGTAGTGACTGGCGTGAGGCTTTGCCATTACTTAGCGTTTGCCACACATGAGCTAAGGTGTTGAGTGTTTTGTTTACATCAGTAGCACCAATCACAATGCCCTGTGCACCTAACACCGCTTTACACTCCTTTACCAACGGACGACATAGTTGCTCAGTAGTTTCATCCGTTAATAAAAATATGCGGTCGGCATCCACCTCATCGCATAGCTTATCGAGTTCGGTGGTAATATTTTTTGAAAAAATAATCTTTTGCATGGGGTTGGAATATTAAGTAATGGTAATGAAGTCGTCTAAACTTTTCAGACGAAGATTATATTACTAAAATCAGCATTTTTAGAACCACCCTTTATTCTGCGGCTTCATATTCAGTAAAAGCTTTGCGATAAGGTGCAGGCAGTTCGGCTGAAGTTTGAGTGGTAAGATTAAAGCATACCATAACCGTGCTACATTGACAAACAATGCATCCTGTTTTTTGATTAATGGCTCGCTGCTTGAGTGTAAAACTCTTTTGTCCGATGTGTGAAACACGTGTTTCAATTACTATTTCATCGCCATAAAAAATAGGCTGAATAAAGTCAGCATTTATATTGGCAATGACGGGCACCACCTCTGCCTTGCGGTAGTCAACTTTCAGTACATTGCGCAAGTACTCTTCTTTGCCCAAATCATAATAAGCAAAATAAGAGTTATTATTAACGTGTCCATATCTGTCGACATCATTAAAGCGTATCTGTATGGGCAGACTGTGGTGATATCTTTCTTCTGTATCGTTGTTTACATTCATATGTTATTAAAATTTATGGGTAGTGCAAGGTGAGAGCAGAACATTAAACAAGTTTGAATGTT
This sequence comes from uncultured Prevotella sp., assembly GCA_900546605.1. Lineage (GTDB taxonomy): Bacteria > Bacteroidota > Bacteroidia > Bacteroidales > Bacteroidaceae > Alloprevotella. Next base: position 8,256 of record URDV01000024.1, on the reverse strand, counting down.
ATGCCGAAGCGCCGCCTACCTTATGCAAAGTTAGTGCAAGGTGAGAGCAGAACATCAAGCTTGCTTGAATGTTCTGCCGAACCGCAGCCTAACTTATGCAAAGGTAGTGTTTTTAATTAAAAGTAAAATGCAAAGAGACGTTTTATTCGTGTGTTACAATTGCATTTGAATACCTACTTAATATGTCAACTTGTTAACCCGTAATCCACGAAATTCGTCAACAGATTGTATTAGTTCGTTTTGTAAATGTATGAAAGATGAGAAAACTTGCAACAAACAAAACATGAAAGTGATGAAAAAAACAAACATCTTATTCCTTATCCCACAAAAATGCCTTACCTTTGCAAAGTCAGTCTGTGAAAAGAATCAGACACACTTATTCGAAATCGAAAATTACACCTTAATATAAACATGACGAAAGGAAAAGTTGATGCCCTGCTGGGTATCGTGTTCGGAGACGAAGGAAAAGGCAAGGTGGTTGATTATTTCACCCCGCGCTATGATGTAGTAGCTCGCTTTGCAGGTGGCTGTAACGCAGGACACACCATCATATTTGATGGAAAAAAGTTTGTGCTGCGCTCAATTCCTTCAGGTATTTTTGATGAAACCAAAACCAACATTATTGGTAATGGTTGCGTAATAGCCCCCGACTTGTTTATGGCTGAGGCTAAAGAGTTGGAGGCTGCTGGTTATGAACTGACTGACCGCTTACACATTAGTCGCCGTGCACACCTCATTTTGCCCACACACCGTGTGCTTGATCGTGCTTATGAGGCTGCTAAGGGTAAGAACAAAGTAGGCACAACGGGCAAAGGCATTGGTCCTACTTATAGCGACAAGGCTGCACGTGTGGGCTTACGTGTAGGTGACATCCTGCACAATTTTGATGAAAAATATCAGGCTTTGAAGGCACGTCACGAACAAATTTTGCGCGATCTTCATTACACTGACTATGATATTACTGAAGAGGAACAAAAGTGGATGGAAGGCATTGAATACATGCGCAAGTTCCACCTCACCGACACTGAGTACGAAATTAACAAGGCATTGGCTGCTGGCAAAAATGTGTTAGCCGAGGGTGCACAAGGATCTCTGCTCGATATAGACCACGGCACTTATCCTTATGTGTCATCATCGTCAACTACCAGTGGTGGTGTATGTACAGGTTTAGGTGTGGCACCTAACAGCATAGGTCATGTGTTCGGCATATTCAAGGCTTATAGCACCCGTGTAGGTGGTGGCCCATTCCCCGTAGAATTGTTCGATGAAACAGGCGACACCATTCGCCACATAGGTAATGAGTATGGAGCTGTAACAGGTCGTAACCGCCGTTGTGGTTGGCTCGACTTGGTAGCACTGAAGTATGCTATTATGATAAATGGTGTAACTGACTTGGTTATGATGAAGGGCGACGTACTTGACGACTTTGACACCATTAAGGTGTGCACCGCCTATACTAAAGATGGTGAAACCATTACCGAGATACCTTTTGATACCGAAGGTTGGCAACCCGTTTATGAAGAGTTGAAAGGGTGGAAGACTGACCTCACTGCTGTTCGTGCCGAAAAGGACTTTCCACAAGCCTTTGCCGATTACATAGCTTACATCGAAAAGGCTACTGACACACCCATCAAGATTGTTTCAGTAGGTCCCGATCGCGAAGCAACCATTATTCGCTAACAAGAAAAGCTTTCATTTCTAAATAAGATGTTTACTAAGCCCCTTATACCATGGTGTAGGGGGCTTATTTTCTTCGGTTATGCAATCATCCATCAAGGGTCACCTATCAATGTTAGGGGCCAATAGTATGTGGGGGCTCATGTCGCCCATATCAAAATTCATTATGCTCACAGGTGCGGTCAGTCCGTTGGTAGTAACCGACCTGCGCATAACAGGAGCTATGATACTATTTTGGATAGCATCGCTCTTTCAAAAACCCGAACATGTTAGTCACAAAGATTTGGCTCGGCTCTTTGGAGCAGCCCTATTGGGCATAGTGCTCAATCAGGGATGTTTCCTCTTTGGTGTAAGTCTTACCTCGCCAGGTGATGCCTCTATCATAACCACCAGCATGCCATTATGGGCCATGGTGTTGGCCGCACTTATACTAAAAGAACCCATTACGGGCAAAAAGGTGTTAGGCATAGCAGCAGGTGCCACAGGCGCCTTAATGCTCATTTTAGGCAGCAACAGTGCCAAAACTTCGACTACGTCAGCAAGCAATTATGCCATTTGGGGCGACCTGTTAGTGCTTAGTGCGCAATTTTGTTATGCCATGTACATTGTTGTATATAAGGACTTTGTTAACAAGTACTCACTCGTTACCATCATGAAGTGGATGTTTACTTACTCTTTTATATGTGTGCTTCCTTTCTCTTACAGCGACCTTATGTCAGCTCATTGGGCAGCCTTGCACGCAACGGAGATAGCAGGTTTAGCATTCGTAGTAGTGGGTGCTACTTTTCTGAGTTATATGCTCATTGTGGTGGGACAAAAGCATTTGCGTCCCACTGTTGCGGGTATGTATAATTACGTGCAACCCATTGTGTCGTGCTTGGTAGCTGTGCTTTGGGGCATGGATTCCTTTAATATAATAAAAGGCATTGCCGTAGTGTTCATTTTTGGAGGGGTGTATCTTGTCACTATTAGTCGCAGCCGCAAAGAGGTGGAGGCTTACGAGGCTGAACACAAGGAGTAATCTTAGTTTTGAGTTTATGAGGGTGAGGAGTAATTCTGAGTTTTAAGGTCATGGGGTTAAGTAGGTATTCAAATTCTAAAAGCCTACATTATAACCATCTCCTAACTTATGAATTCAAAAGTTCTTCGACTTTCATTTTGCATTGCGCTCGCCTTGCACTACTTTGTTTCACGAAGATAGGCTGCGGCTCGGCCATGCAAAATGAAAGTTCTTCGACTTTCATTTTGCATTGCGCTCGCCTTGCACTATCTTTGTACCCAAAATCAAAAATAGAATAAATGGAAGAAGCACAAAAGCTAGTAAATGTAATTATTGACGGTATTCAAGAAAAGAAAGGCCGTGACATTGTGACAGTTGATTTAAGAAATATCATTACTGCTCCCAGTTCATTTTTTGTTATTTGCACAGGTGGCTCACCTCAGCAAGTTGACGCTATTACTGATTCGGTTGAAGAGTTTGCTCGTAAACAAGCTGGCGAAAAACCTGCCGCAATTGCTGGACGCGAAAATGGTGAATGGGTGGCTATGGATTATGGCACGGTAATGGTTCATATCTTCTTACCCGAAGCGCGTGAACATTATGACCTCGAAAATCTTTGGGATGACGCTGAATTAACCCAAATAGCTAATTTGGACTAATCACGTCCCTGCGTTGGCATGCAAACACCTATACCTATAATATATGCCAACCTTGCATAAAATAAAGAATAGAATATGAAGCAAAATAACAATATGCCTTCTACACCACAACGTGATGGTGGACGTCGTCGTTCACCATTGGGCGGCTTCAACTTAACGTGGCTCTACATACTAATGATTGTAGGGCTGGTAGTGATGCTTTATAATAGTGGTAACAGCAGTACGGGAGGCATTGACAAAGAAGTTGATTACAGCACATTGCGCTCGTATGTGGCACAAGGCTATGCACGCGAGGTGGTGGTAAACAAAACCGATGGTAACGTCAGCTTTGTTGTAACCCCCGAAAAAATTCGCGATGTATTTAAGCAAGGCTCTGATCAAACAGGCTCTGCTCCTACTGTGTCGGCCAAGTATCCCAACATTGATGCGGTAAATAATTTTCTTGACACTCACTACAAAGGTCGTGTGCGCTATGAAGAGAGCGACCAGTTCTTCTCACGTCTCATTAGCAGTTTGCTGCCTATCATACTTTTAGTAGCACTCTACTTTTTCATGATGCGCCGTGTGGGAGGTGGAGGCAACTCCATGGGGTCCATCTTCAGCGTGGGCAAAAGCAAAGCACGCTTGTTCGAGAAAAATGGTAAAAACTCCACCCACATCACCTTTAAAGACGTGGCAGGACAAGAGGGCGCTAAGCAAGAGATTCGCGAGATAGTTGACTTCCTCAAGAATCCACAAAAGTACACTGACTTAGGTGGTAAAATTCCTAAGGGCGCTCTTTTGGTAGGCCCTCCAGGAACAGGTAAAACCCTCTTGGCCAAAGCCGTAGCTGGTGAGGCTGATGTGCCATTCTTCTCAATGGCAGGTTCCGACTTTGTTGAAATGTTTGTGGGCGTAGGTGCAAGCCGCGTACGCGACCTCTTTCAGCAAGCCAAAGAAAAGGCTCCTTGCATTATCTTTATTGACGAAATTGATGCCATTGGTCGTGCACGTGGCAAAAACCCAACTATGGGAGGTAATGATGAACGCGAAAACACGCTCAACCAGTTGCTCACCGAGATGGATGGTTTTGGTACCAACACTGGTGTCATAGTGCTAGCTGCTACTAACCGCGTCGAAATTCTTGACCCTGCATTGTTACGTGCAGGACGCTTCGATCGTCAAATTCATGTCGACTTGCCTGAACTCTCAGAACGTGTAGCTATATTCAAGGTTCACATGAAACCCTTGAAGTTAGACAAAACAGTTGACATAGAAATGTTAGCACGCCAAACTCCAGGTTTTTCAGGTGCCGATATTGCCAATGTTTGTAATGAAGCCGCGCTGATAGCAGCTCGCCATAATCGCAAGGAAGTGGGCAAACAAGACTTTTTAGATGCCGTCGACCGCATTATTGGTGGCTTAGAAAAAACATCGAAGGTAATGACTGAGGACGAAAAACGTTCTATTGCCATTCATGAGGCTGGTCATGCTTCCGTGTCATGGTTGTTGCAATATGCCAACCCCTTAGTGAAAGTTACCATTGTGCCACGCGGACAGGCTTTGGGTGCTGCTTGGTATTTGCCCGAGGAGCGAACCATTACCACACGTGAACAAATGCTCGATGAAATATGCTCATTGTTAGGCGGACGTGCTGCCGAAGAGTTATTCACTGGACACATTTCAAGTGGAGCACTCAACGACTTAGAGCGTGTAACCAAACGTATTTATGGCATGGTGGCTTACTTAGGCATGAGCGATAAGTTGGCCAACATTTGCTACTACAATCCGCAAAGCGAGTACAACTTTACCAAGCCTTATTCAGAACGCACCTCTGAACTCATTGATGCTGAAGTGCAGCGCATGATAACTGAACAATATGAACGTGCTAAAAGAATATTGAGCGAAAATGCCAGCAAGCACAATCAATTGGCAGACCTCTTAGTAGAGCGTGAGGTTATCATGACCGAGGACGTTGAACACATCTTTGGCCCTCGCCCATGGAAGAGCCGTACCGATGTTCTCATGGAGGAAGAAGCTCTTAAGTTGGCTGACGAACGTGCCAAAAAGTTGGAGCATGAAAAGTCAACTGACGAGGAGCAGCAACAAAATGCTGAAAGCGAGGCTACTGACAATGCTCACACTGATGAGCATAAACAGCCTACTACTCCTCCCACTCCTCCTGCACCACAGGCAGAGTGAGTTTAAAACCCCTATTTCAATAAATGGTTACCCACTGATGTAAAATGGGTGGGTAGCCATTTTTATTTACAAAAAAACATTGGTGAATTCATGGTTAACAAGTTTATAGGTAAACAGGTTAACAGGTAAGTATGCTATATGCTATTTATTATGTTAAAATCAGAATATAGAAAGAAGCAAAAAAATGGCAAACTTACCCGTCACCCCGTTAACTCGTCACCCCGTTAACCTATTCTCCTCCGTTAACCAAGAACTCTCCAACGCGTTAGAAAAAACATCTATCTATCATGAATAATTTAGTAATCCGCTCGCTTACTGGCATTATCTTCGTTGCTGTGTTGGTAGGGGGCATACTTTATTCACCCATCACCTTTACGGTGCTATTTGCCATCATAACAGGTCTTACCACATGGGAGTTCTCAACCAACGTCAATAACCATGCAGGTGCCTCGGTCAACAAACTCATCAACACCATAGCAGCCGTCTACTTGTTTGTAGCCTTTGCTGGCTATTGTGGCGACTACACCCCTTCGCGTGCCTTTGTGCCTTATTTGGTGTCCATCATCTACTTGTTGGTAAGTGAACTCTACTTGCAAAAGCCCGACCCACTCAAAAACTGGGGTTATGCATTTGCCTCGCAAGTGTATGTGGCCTTAGCCTTTAGTATGCTCAACCTTTTGGCTTTTCAGTACAATCCTTTCACCAACACTACTCAGTTCTTGCCCATCTATCCATTGAGCGTATTTCTCTTTTTATGGACAAGCGACACGGGGGCTTACTGCTGCGGCTCATTGTTGCACAAGTACTTCCCTGCCAAACTATTTGAGCGCATCTCGCCCAACAAGTCGTGGGTAGGAAGCATAGGCGGTGGTGTACTCTGCTTAGTTGTTGGCGCATTGTTGTGGCACTTCAATCCAGACACACTCAGTCTCATGGGCTGGTTAGGTTTAGCCCTCACTGTTTGTGTGTTTGGCACTTGGGGCGATTTGGTCGAGAGCTTGTTTAAACGTCAATTGGGCATAAAAGATAGTGGCAACATTCTGCCAGGACATGGTGGCATGCTCGACCGCTTCGATTCCTCATTAATTGCCATTCCTGCTGCCGTACTCTATCTTTACACCATAGCCATGTAAGGTGTTCAAAAATAACGCTTTACCCATTGGCGGACTTTTTAGTTAACGGGTTAACAAGTTGACAGGTTAACAAGTAAATATGCCATACGTTACTTGTTATGTAAAAATCAGAATAGCATAAAGCTTGAAAAACTTGACAAACTTACCCGTTAACCTGTTAACCCGTCAACCTGTCAACTAAATCCTATCATGTTGAATGTAGCAAAAACAAAGCGCACATTGGTGCTGCGCATCACCTTAGTTGTACTGGCCTTAGTGAGTTTGGTCAGCGCTATCACCTTTATGGTAGTCAAGCGTCCCTTCAACACCAGCTATGAAATAGTCGACCAATTAGGTGGCAATCTCTTCCCCTCAGCCATATTGTCGGTAGCCACCACCGATGCCCAAATCATTCAACCCATGGCAGGCACCTACGTGGGCAACCCCAAGTCGTGCATAGCCATAAAGCTCAAAAGCGAACGAGCCAACACATTAGTGCGCATTGAATTGGCCGAAACTCCCTTCTATGCCCGTTCGGTGTCCACCTTCATTCTGCCTCAAAAGCACAAAGAGTATATCATCTATCCCGACATCTTGTGGCGTTACGATGCCTTGCGCAACAACGACCAAGCGGAACCTATCAGCGTAGTAGCGCAGGTGGAAGTAAATGGCAAAGACTGGGGACAACGTGTACGCACCTTTTCGGTACGTAGCATCAACGAGTGTCTGTTAGGTTACTACAAGCAGCAACCTAACGGCAAACCCCAATATGTTAGTACTCGCTTGTTCTATGCCGCCTATGTCAACGAAGAGAGTCCACTTATCGATAAAATATTGCGCGAGGCTCTCAACACACGCATCGTGCGTCGCTTTTTAGGTTATCAAGGCAATGCGCAACAAGTTGACAAGCAAGTGTATGCATTGTGGTATGTGTTGCAAAAGCGCAACTTCCGTTACAGTTCAGTTTCCTACTCCAGCTTGTCGAGCAATGTAGTCTATTCACAGCGAATTCGCACCTTTCAAGATGCGCTCAGTTCTTCACAAATCAACTGTGTTGATGGCAGTGTGCTTTTTGCCTCCCTATTACGAGCCATCAACATCACCCCTGTGTTGGTGCAAATGCCAGGTCACATGTTTGTAGGCTACTACACCGATGCCAGCAAAAAGAACTTAACCTTTCTTGAAACCACCATGATAGGCGATGTTGACCTTGACGACTATTTTCCCGACGAAAAACTTGATAGTGTCAAAACGGGTAAAACACAAGCTGAAATGTCGCGCATCACCTTTGATAAGTCAAAGGAATATGCCATGCGCGAGTACCAACGTGTTGAAAACAAAGTAAAAACTAACCAGCCCAAATATATGTTTGTTGAAATTAACAAACAAGTGCGCCGCAGCGTGCAGAGCATTGGCAAGTAATTTAGCAAACGAAGATTCCCATCTTCGCCCCCCATGCAAGCAAACAAGCGAGTGAAGGCTTCCTCCTTCACTCGCTTGTTTTGGAATATAACGAATACGTGAGTATTCATTTTCTATAATAACGCGTTGGCGGAATTAGTAAACAAGTTGACGGGTTAACAGGTAAGTTTGCCAAGCTTTTTAAGTTTCTTGTCATTCTGACTTT